>JAIRQL010000025.1 GCA_031256515.1 Alphaproteobacteria bacterium | reverse complement strand
AAGGAATCAAGATTATCTTTCCATGCAGTTTTAGCAAGAGCATAAGAAGATTCAGTTGCAAATTCATCTTTAAAAGTTCCACGAAGACGGATAATATTTTTATCAAGAAAATAAATTTGAAACTGAATACCTTCGGTTTTAATAGTTAAATAATTTTCTGTTTTTTCAACAGATTTTAAATTATTACTTGTTTTCATTTTTAATTATCCTTTAGTGTTGTAAAATTTTTGCATAGCATAATAGGCTAACTTTTTATGTTTTTTATCAGTTGAAACTAAACCTTTTATGTTGTAATAATTTTGTTTGGTATGAAGACGGCGAGGACAACGGAAATCAAATAAAATCCAAGGAGACATCCCTTTTATATATTCAATTTTAGAAAGGGTAGCAATTTGCTGTTGATAAATATGTAGTTGATTTTCTTCCGTATACATTTCATCAAAAGTTCCATGATTATGGCAGAGAGCATCTGCCCCAAATTCGGTAATAATAACTGGTTTTTGGGGATTACTATTTGTAAAGATTCTTGGAAGCCTGCTAAAATCTGGTTCATACCAACCGTAATATTCATTAATACCAATTACATCTATTTTTTCGGCTAGACGATCATTTATACGAAGCTCTACTAAATCTACTAAACAGGCAGCTGAAACTAAACGAGTTTTATCTAACTCATGAGCTTTATCTGCTAGTTTTCCCATAAAATTTAAGCGGGAATCAGTATCAGCATTTTCATTACCCACACCCCAAATAATTACACTAGCCCGATTGTTATCACGATTGATTAGCTCGGTTAGTTGATTTTCAGCATCGGCATAAGTTGTAGGATTATCAAATTGAATAGCCCAATAAACAGGGATTTCTTCCCATAGTAATAAGCCAACTTCATCGGCAATCATAGCTGCTTTAGCTGTGTGAGGATAATGGGCGAGCCTCATAAAATTACATCCCATTTCTTTAGCAATTGCATAGTTTTCACGAATTTCGTCTTCTGATACAGCTTTACCATTTAGCTTACTTTCCTCATGGCAACTAATACCTTTTAAGAAAATTTCTTTACCGTTTAACAGAATATTTCTTTCAGATACTTTAATTTCTCTAAAGCCAATTTTATCGGTGATTTTATCACCCTCAAATTCTAGTGCCACATCATAGAGTTTTGGGCTATCAGGACTCCATAAGTTAGGATTTGCTGATATTGTAATTTCTCCTTTACCATTAGTTATAGGAATTTCTGTAGTGATATTTAGCTCAGGAATTCGTAGTTTAGCAACTACACTTTTAGTACCATCAACTATAAGAGAAGCTGAAATTTCCTTAAAATTACTATTGGGTATAAGTTGTACTGAGTAGTGTTTAATAAAGTTTTTAGGAAGGCGAATAATTTCCACATCCCTATAAATTCCACCATAATTAAACCAGTCGGTATTATCCATTGGGATATTTTCAGGACGACGAGTATTATTTACAACTACAAGTATACGATTCTGCTTTTTTAAAAGATGGGTTATTTCAACGGTAAAAGGTGTTGAGCCTCCTATATGTGTACCGAGATAAGTTTGGTTTACTATGATTATAGCTCTATAGTTAGTTGCACCAAACTTAATAAATACTCGTTCTTCGCCATGATTTTCATAAGAAAACTCTCTTGTAAAAACCATACTACCTTCATATAAAAATAATTTGTCATTATGTATGTTCCAAGAACTAGGAATTGGCATAGTTTCCCAAGTTTCAAAGCTATAATCTAAGGGGAAAGCTCTGCCATCTTCGTCAAACTTTTTTTCCTCAAACCATTTGTTTCGTAAACAACTATCATATTGGTCAATACCATACTGCCACAAACCATTTAAACTCTCTGTTTTACGAGAGATAGTTGTAATATCTGAATTTTTAATGAGCTTAGTTAAATACAAATCCCAATAGTTAGTAGCATGAATTCCTTCTTGAAAATTTCCTACATCTTTAGCCATTATAATCTCCTGTTTTACTTAAAATAATTCCATATTGTAAAATTAAGTTTTATTAATTAAAACACATATAATAGTGAGATGTAAAGTGATATTTTTTTCATATTGAGATTTTATTGTTTAGTTCTTTTATTTCTTGAGAAAAATAGTTTTATTTTTTTTAAAGAATATCTTTAAAAGATGAGATTAAATTATTAGAATGTTGATATGTAATATAAGAGGATTCGGCTGTTAAAAAAGATAACAAACATGATAAATATATATCATAGGTTGTAGAATGGTTTTTTATGTATCATAAGGTATAGTAATTAGAAAGGAAAATATTATATTTAAATATTGTATGGTGAATTAGTAAGAAATAAATATAAGTTTTTGTTATTTGTACTTATTTTTAGGTTTTTTGGGATAAATGAAAAGAGCTAGTCATTGAATGAAGGATTTATTCAAATACATTGACAAGTTATTGAAAACATTATAATATAAGAATGCAAGCCTATGATAGACGCTATAGTTGTTTACAACTTTAGTAGACATAGGCTTTTTATTAGCGATGAATCTTTTCTATTTCTTCTAAAATATTATTAAATATTTTTCTTTTACTACTATCAAAGAATCCATAGCTTTTATTAACTTCTTTTAGGATAACAGTTCTATATTCCTTATTGTATATAACACTAGTTATTTCTAACAGTGCAGTATAATTATCTTTTAATTTTATTATATTTTTTATTATATTTTCATGATGAACACATCTATTTCTAAGTATTCTTATTTGCTCGCACATTTTATATGAAATATTTCCAGCATGTATCTTTTGTTTTATAGATAAATTATCCGATATATTAAAAATCTTAATAAGAAAATCAAAATTATTTTCTTCTTTAAAATGTTTAAGAATTTTAGTCCAAGTTCCAAAAGAAAGTTCTGATATTATCCGACCATTGGTTTCAGTTTTTTTATTTTTGTTAATCTTACTTTTGGCAGAAACAACTTCTTTTTCTATGCAACTAAAATTATTATACCAAGTACTACCGTATTGTTTAATAAGATAATCATTCATTTTGTTTCTAAGTGCTAATTTTTAAGAGTCTACTTATGGGATTGTATTTTTAAATGAATAAAAAAAATAGGTTGCTTATACTTAAATAAACAACCTATTTTGCTTTAAAATATTTAAGGTTAAAACCTTAAAGTCTTACTTATACCAGCTATTTAAAAGGAAGGTCATATCATCGCCCACAGAATATTCTACTGGTTCTTCATTATGGGTAAAGATTTTTAGCTTATGGTTATGATAAGAATCATAACTTAATTTACCTTTATTAAGTTTTAACCAAGAACCTTCTCTTAAACCTACAACTTTTTGGTGAGTGTTTTTTGCCAAGAATTCTACAATTCTATCGTCTCTACTTTCGCCCATATGCCCGTCTATAGTTTTATCAATATAATGAGGGTTAATTTGGAAAGGCACAAAATTAAGGCTTGTAGTAATAAGCGAACCAACAATTGGCATATCATTAGTAGTAAGCATAGTAGGGGCAGCAATATTAGTGCCAGCACTCCAACCCACAAAAGGTTTGTTTTTTAATAAAACTTCTTCTCTGATTTTATTAACTAAATTAAAATCATGTAAGCATCTGTTAAGATACCAAGTATTACCACCACTAACAGCAATACCATCACATTCAGCAATTGCTTCAATAGGATCTTTAAAGTCTGAAATACTACTAACTTTCACATTCATATGAGCTAAAGTTTTCATTAAATCATTAGCTCTATTTTGATAAGTATCTCTAATAATAGCATAAGGAATTAAAACATAATTCTTAATCTTGTTTTCTTCCACTTGTCTTTGCAGATCCTTTAAACCATACTCTAATAAGTTTTGGTCTTTATTAGCTTTACCATTGCTGTATAATAATATATCCATTTTTTACCTCTTTTAGTTGAGGTTTTGGTATTTTTTGGTTTCTATTTATAAATTTTATCCCTCATGTACTTAAGCATACACTACAGGATAAAACTTATGAATATAATTCCAAAAAATCCTCAAAACCATAATATTAATTTTAAAAGTTTGTTAAGCTCTAGGAGTATCTAATGAAAGAGTACACAAGAGTTATCAACAAGCTAGTTATTACTGGAACTGATGTTCTTTTAACAATCTCAAACGGTGTTAATTTCGCAATTCCAGCTACAGTAATTATTACTCCCGCCACAGGCGACATAGATCTACCAATACCCGCTGCCATTAAAATTGGTACCAATATTAACAGTGGGTTAATACTAAATTGTTCTGAAACCACAGGAACTAAACTTACAAAAGCTAATACTGGAGCATTTCCAGAACCAGTAATAAATGCAGTTAAAAGAATAAATAAGCAGAAGAAAATAGATAAAGCCATTGGAGGTAAAGCAAATTGTTCGGCGGCATTAAGCATTGAAGAAATAGCTCCTACAGATTCTAATCCTTTAGCAAAAAATTCTGCAGCTACCATTAAAGTTATAACACTAGCAAATATCATTCCAGTACCTTCTATCCATGCTTGAAAGTGCGAGAAAGATTTTTTCACAGATTTAAACCGTATCATTTCAATAATCATACAAACAGTAATGGTAGTCATCATTGCTACAGGAATACTCATGGCATATCCTTCAAAGAATAACCCTGAAAACATAATTAATAATACAAATGGAATTAGTGGAAATAAAGAATAGTAAGCTGGTGCTTCTTCTTTATCTGCTTGATTTTTTTCTAAATCCATAAGGAATTTACCTTTTTCTTCAGCATAATTGAAGTTATCTTTTTTATCCATGTATCTTTGATAAGCCACATTAATTATAGCTACAGCTAAAACTACCATAATTTGTAATGGAGTTTGATGCTGAATTACATAGGTCATGGTATCCATATTAATAGATTGCGCTCCTACTGTAGCATTAATTTGACCTGGTCCGTACTCCCAAGATGTTGGAATAACAATCGTAGCAGCCATAGTTTTAGCACTAATTCCTGCATTTCTAAAAATAGGATAAACTGTTGCCATTAAAAGTAGCGATAAAGAAGTTGCTCCTGTAATGAAAATATATAATACAGAAACCACAATTAAAGATACAAATAACAATAAGTAAGGGTTTGATATTTTTAAAATAAATTTTGAAGTCACTTTAATAAGGCTAGCCGAAGAACCTATTTTATTTAAATAAGTAGAAACCCCAGCGATAGATACTAAAGTTAAGCCTATAGAAGCTAAGCGGTTATTGGTTATATCGCTGAACTTATCCCATATATCAAAAAGTAAAAAACCGTTAGATTTTTCTATAGCAATAGGATTTACTCCTAAAGTAAAATAAGCAACTACAAAAAATATCAACCCTGCCGTCATTAGTACAGCCTGAGGATTGTACTGTTTTATCATTCCGTAAGCAACCAGAACAACAACCAGTAAAGTTATTAGTATATTCATGGAGAATTCCTTTATAATATTAAACAATTGTATATAAAAGAATACAACATATTTTCATAATATCTCTTGACTTATATCAAAATGCAAACTATTTATTACGAGATAACAGCTTTTGGATAAAAAAATCAATAAGAAAAAAAATCACACTATTATAGTTGATGGTATTAAGAATAGGGGTATGATTACTATTAGCAACTATCTTAATATTTATATCCGAAAGAGTTGCCAAAGTATTAGGTTGATGGTTGGTTAAAGATACTACTGGTAGTTGTAAGTCTTTAGCTTGGTTGGCTTTTCTTATTATATTAGGCGATTCTCCAGATTGGGATACTAAAATAATTCCATCACTGTTTTTTAAATCAGCAATTTCTCGTTCAACAGAGGAGATTAAATCAACGGTATCAATCATTATTCCTATTTTACCCAATTGGATGGTTAAATAGCGAGCTACTAAATTAGAAATTCCATCACCATAGACTAAAATTTTATGGTTATTAGTTAAAAGATTAGCTAAATCATTAAAAGATTTTTCATTAAGATTAATACTTTTTTGGCTTAAATAATAAGTTAATTGGCAGTAATCGTTAATTTCTTTTAATTTAAAAGATAATTTTATATTAGTAGGATTAGTAATATTTGCTATATATTCTTTTAATTCATTAAAGCCATTAAAACCAATTTTTTTACTAAACCTAACTAAAGCCGATGGAGAAACTTTAAGAAAATTCGCACACTTTCTAATACTTAAAGTATCAAGGCTTTTATTGGTGGCACATTTAAAAAGATAACTACAAATTTTTATATCTTTTTCTTTAAATAATTTCGGTGATAGTTCTTGCAGGTGGCTTATTGCTCTTGGTAATTCCATTTTAAAATTCTCTTTTTATATAAAAAACGAAACAGTTTCATATTAAAGATAATAATAAACGAAACTACTATCAAAATGCAACATAAAATTTTACATCACATAAAATAAATGCAAAAATTATCATATATATAACCATATTTAAACAAGGAGAGACAGTAAAAATGCTAGAAAAATTCCAAAGATTTGGAGCAGCGATGTTTGTTCCCGTGCTATTATTTCCCTTTGTTGGGATACTTTTAGCAGTTCTTATTGTGTTTCAAAATCCGCAACTAGTAGGTAGCCTTGCCGATCCTACTGGAATGTTTTTTAAAATTAATAAAGTTCTAGAAAGCGGAGCATGGGCAGTGTTTATTCATATGCCTTTACTTTTTGCTATCGGATTACCAATTATGTTAGCAAAAAAGGCACAAGCTCGTGCGGTATTAGTAGCCTTTATCACTTTTATAACTTTTCAATATTTTATTAATGCTATACTCACTATGTGGGGAAGTACTTTTGGTGTAGATTTTTCAGCTAATGTTGGTGGAACAAGTGGACTTACATATATTGCAGGGATTAAAACCTTAGATACCAGTATAATTGGTGGTATTGTAATTTCTGGTATTGTTGTATATTTGCATAATAAATTTTTTGATACCAAACTACCAGATTTCTTAGGAATTTTTCAAGGAGCATCTTTTGTAACCATTGTTGCTTTTTTTGTTATGCTACCAGTGGCTCTTTTAACATGTATTATCTGGCCTATGATTCAGCATGGAATTTTAAACCTACAAGGTTTTTTAATTCATAGTGGTAGCTTAGGAGTGTTTATTTACACATTCTTAGAAAGAATCCTAATTCCAACAGGATTACATCATTTTATTTATGGACCTTTTATGTTTGGTCCAGCAGTAGTAGAAGGTGGAATCGTACAGTACTACTTAGCACACTTGCAAGAATTTGCTAATTATCAAGGTTCTCTTAAAGATATTTTTCCAGAGGGAGGCTTTGCCCTTCATGGAAGTTCTAAACTTTGGGGTCTTCCAGGTGCTGCTCTTGCTATGTATTACACCGCAAAACCAGAAAATAGAAAAATCTTATCAGGATTATTAATATCAGCAACCTTAACCTCAGTATTAGCAGGGATTACAGAGCCTATTGAGTTTACATTCTTATTTGTTGCTCCTATTTTATTTGTGGTACATGCCTTTTTAGCAGCTATGCTAGCTACAACTATGTATTTCTTTGGAGTAGTAGGAAATATGAGTAATGGAGTTATAGAAAACCTAGCAGTCAATTGGATTCCAATGTTTCATAATCATGCAGGTATGATTGCTAAACAGTTTATTATAGGTTTATCATTTACTGCCATTTATTTTTTAGTGTTTAGATACATCATACTAAAATTCAATCTCCCAACTCCAGGAAGAGGAGAAATAATGGATACTAAGCTGTATAAAAAAGATGATTATAAAAAACAGCAGGATAACAACCCTTTCCGAGAAAAAGCAGCTGTTTATTTAGAACTTCTAGGCGGAGTAGATAATATTGTAAGTGTATCTAATTGTGCCACCCGTCTAAGAGTTTCAGTAAAGAAAGAAACCCTAGTAGCAAGTGAGGAAAAATTTAAAAAAGCAGCAGCTCATGGATTACATAAAAAAGGGACAGCAATACAAGTTATTGTTGGGTTAGATGTGCCGAATATTAAGGAGGAATTCCAAAATCTCATAACTTATAAATGAAATATCTTGAGTTTCTATGTAAGATATTCCTTACTCACATATTATATATATGTTTCGCAAAGAATATCTTACATATAACTCTCAAGCTATTTAATTTATTAAAATAAGTAGTTGATAGGTTTTTAACAGGTTAACTTTAATTTTTTCAAAAGGAGAATATATTATGAAAAAATTTTCAGTAGTAATTGCTGGTGGTGGTAGTACATTTACACCAGAGATTGTTTTAATGTTATTAAACAATCAAGACAGATTTCCACTAAGACAATTAAAATTTTACGATAACAATACTAAAAGGCAAGAAACCATAGCAAAGGCTTGTGAAATTATTTTAAAAGAAAAAGCTCCAGATATTAAGTTTTTAGCAACAACTGACCCTAAAGAGGCATTTACCGATGTAGATTTTGTAATGGCTCATATTAGAGTAGGGCTTTATGCCATGAGAGAAATGGACGAAAAAATTCCATTAAAACATGGAGTTGTAGGGCAAGAAACTTGTGGACCAGGTGGAATTGCTTATGGTATGCGGTCAATTGGTGGGGTTATTGAACTTGTAGATTATATGGAAAAATACTCTCCTAATGCTTGGATGTTAAACTACTCTAACCCAGCAGCAATAGTAGCTGAGGCTACCAGAGTATTAAGACCAAATTCTAAAATTTTAAATATTTGCGATATGCCAATCGGGATAGAAACTCAAATGGCAGAAATTGTAGGGCTTCCTTCTCGTAAAGAGTTTGTAATAAAATACTATGGTCTTAATCATTTTGGTTGGTGGACGGATATTAGAGATAAAGCTGGCAATGATTTAATGCCTAAAATTCAAGAATATGTAAAAGTACATGGTTATTTACCTCCATCTGTTTTAAAAGATAAAAACTCTTCCACATGGATGGATAAAAGCTGGCAAGAAACTTTCATTAAGGTTAAAGATGTTTATGCGGTAGATACTAAAACTTTGCCAAATACCTATTTAAAATATTATTTGTATCCAGATTATGAGGTGGCACACTCTAATCCAAATCATACTAGAGCAAATGAGGTTATGGAGGGTCGTGAAAAACAAGTTTTTGGTGAATGCCAAGAAATTATCAATAAAGGTACAGCGGTAGATACTAAGCTCCATATTGGCGAGCATGCCTCTTATATTGTAGATTTAGCCACCGCTATAGCCT
>JAIRQL010000064.1 GCA_031256515.1 Alphaproteobacteria bacterium | reverse complement strand
TTAAATAATATAGTATGAAATATTGAAATAACAATACAAGGAATAAAATAAATTTAAAAAATTTTAAAATATCTGTTTTTTGCTACTTCTCCACTGGAGTAATTTTTATTTTAACTAGCTGATGGCGGAGTTTTTCAATTATTTCAAATTTAAAATCATAAAAAACAAAAATATTACCAACATTAGGAATTTTTCCGGTTTCAAATAAAATTAGCCCAGCTACAGTTGTAAATTCTTCGTCTGGTAATTTCCAAGACATTTTACGATTTAAATCCCTAATTTTATAATCACCATCAACGATATAACTACTACCTACCTTGTGGATATATTCATTATTTTGATATTGCTCGGTATTTTTAATATCGCCGGCGATTTCTTCTAAAATATCTCCCAGTGTTAATATTCCCATAAAGCTACCGTATTCGTCTACAATTAGGGCTAATCTTTGATTTTTTTCACGGAAATGTAAGAGTAAATCTATAACATAAGTAGTTTCAGGAATAAAGTAAGGAGTTTTCATTAAAGACTTAATATCAAGTTTATGATTTTCTTTTTCTTTATAAGCTCTAAAAACATCTTTAACATTAAGAACTCCAATAATATGCTCTAAATCATCTTTAAAAACAGGAATTCTATTATAGGCAGATTCAATAATTATTTTAAGATTTTCTTCCATACTATCGTCAATATCTATACATAAAACATTTTTACGATGTTTCATAATATCTGCGACGGTAAGCTCGTTTAAATCAAGGATACTATGGAGCATTTCTTTTTCAGTAGATATAATTACTTTATCTTCTTCTTCTCTATCAAGCATTTCAATAGCTCCCCTAAGATTAGCGATAGCTACGAGGTCGTTAGAATTAGACTTAGGTACTAAAAGTTTTAAAAATATTTTATTTATAAATATAAAGAAAATACTAATAGGTCTTAAAATAATCATAAATATAAAAACAAAAGGTGCTAATATAATGGCATAACGATTGTAATTAGAAAAAGCATAAGTTTTAGGCAAAATTTCTGCAAACATCAGTACTAAAAAAGTAATAGCTAAACCAACTATTACGGTATGCCCTTCACCAAATAGTTTAATTGCCATAGTGGTAATAATTGTTGTAAAGAAAATATTAGCCACATTATTACCAATCAATAACGAGGTAATAATATTATTAGGGTCATTAAGCATTTTACTTAAAAGTTTAGCTCGCCAATTTCCTTGTTGCGATTGAGTTAAAAGATAAGGCTTACTGATGCTCATAATTGAGGTTTCACCAGCTGAAAAAAATGCCGATAAAATTAAGCAACCAATACTAATAATTAAAGTTGTTATTTCAAGATTAAAGTTTTCCATTTAACACCTCCTTAAAGAATTTTTTTAAAATTGCTTTAGTTATTTCATTATTAACTACACAATTTCCCATATCTACTGCTAAAATTAGGGTAAATAATGAACTATGATTTTTTTTATCTTGTCCCATTAGCTTAATAATTTTTTTAACATTAATCTTTTTAAATATATGTTTGATTTCTGTAGGTAGCCCTATTAAATCTAGGTGATCTTTTATTCGTAGATAATTTTCTCTAGCACATATTCCTAAACTATAGGATAACTTAAATGCTAACACCATGCCAACACTAACTGCCTCACCATGAGATAAGGTTGGTTTATATTTATTATAAGCCTCAAAGGCATGGGCGAAAGTATGCCCTAAGTTTAAAAGATAACGAATATTATTAGTTTCAAATTCGTCTTCTTCAACTACTTTGGCTTTAAATCCGCAAGAATTTTTAACAATATTTATAAGATAATTATGATTTTTTGCTAAAAATAAATTTCTGTGGTTTTCTAAATAATTAAAATATTCTTTAGAAAACAATAAAGCATATTTTACCACCTCAGCATAGCCAGACAAATAATCTCTATCGCTTAAAGTTTCTAATAAGGATACATCAATAAATACTGCACTAGGCTGATAAAAAGTCCCCAATGTATTTTTACCAGCATTAGTATTAACTCCATTTTTACCACCAACAGAGGAATCTACCATCGCTAATAAAGTAGTAGGAATTTGAAAAAAAGGCAAACCTCTATAAACTACACTAGCACAAAATCCTGCTATATCTCCTACTATACCACCACCTAAGGCGATAAGGGGAGTTTTTTTATTAATTTCTAATTTTAAGATTTTTTTAATTAAATCGTTAGCAACTTTTATAGATTTATTTTTCTCACTAGCCTTAAGTAATAAAACATTAGGACTAAAACCATGATTTATTAAAGATTTTAAAAGTAATGGCAAGTGTTTTTTAGCGATGTTTTTATCGCAAATTATAATAATATTTTTTTGGTTAGTATATTCTTTAAGTAAAGCAGGGATAGTCTCAAGGGAGCTATCCAAGAAAATCTCATAAGGATTTTTAACATTTACTTTTACACTATTATTCATATAACTTTCCTGCATTATAGGTATTAATTTCTATGATTATTGTTTTAACAACATGAGAAATTGGGTAGTTTTTATCAAAGTCTAGCTTAATGTGAGATTTCATATAGTTAGAATATCTTTGTTTCATTAAAATTTCTAGGTTTTCTTTTAAGGTAGTTGTTCCTTGTAAAAGTGGACGATTTTTATAGTTTTTTAGGCGAGCTGCAATAATATCTAAGTTCATATTAAGCCAAACCACAAGCCCACTTTGTAAGCAAAGGTTTACATTGTTGTCATTTTTAAAAACTCCACCACCTAGAGATAAAACAAGATTTTCATGAGAGCTGGTTAAAACTTCTTTTAAAGATTCCGCCTCTAAGTTTCTAAAATAATTTTCTCCTTGATTTTTAAAAATATCGGCAATAGAGCTACCAAAAGTATTTTCAATTTGTTTATCTAAATCAATAAAAGGATAGTTTAAAGCCTTAGCTAAAGCCTTACCAGTAGAGCTTTTGCCACAGCCACTAAGACCATTTAAGATAATAATCATTTTTATTTTTTTATAATATGTATTATAATTCATATATAGATTATAATATAGGAATTAGGAATGAAATCAAGATATAAAGGTGCAAATAAGACAAATAAATCTTTTTTGAAAAAAATCCTAGTGATTATTATAATTATTGCTTTATTTGCCTTTGCCGAACATT
This sequence comes from Alphaproteobacteria bacterium, assembly GCA_031256515.1. Taxonomy (GTDB): domain Bacteria; phylum Pseudomonadota; class Alphaproteobacteria; order WRAU01; family Hepatincolaceae; genus WRAU01. The sequence goes on along the minus strand of JAIRQL010000064.1, from coordinate 3,245 downwards.
ATGTTAGGATAGACGATTCTAGAATCGTTCAAGAAACCACTAATATCGTTGTTAGATGAATAAACTAAACCCTAAAGATACCTCGCAGCTTAATTTATTTTTAGATTCTTTAAAAATAGAAAAAGGATTATCTGCTAATACTATTGCCTCTTATACTCATGATATTACCGACTTTGCCCTGTTTTTATCTAAAAGAAAGCCACAGCGAAATTTAGATACTGCGGGTACCGAAGATATTCAAGATTATCTGCAAAGCCTTACTAGAAAAAGTTTTACTGCTAAAACCCAGTCTCGCAGAATATCTGCCATTAAACAGCTATATTCATTTTTACATAGTGAAAAAATTATTAATAGTAATATTTCACAAAGTATTAAAAATCCTAAGTTGAATAAAAGTTTGCCGAAATTTTTATCTGAAGATGAAGTTCTAAAAATGCTAGAGGTATCGGTGAAAGATAAAAATCCGCTTCTTTATACCATGCTAGAGGTATTATATTCCACAGGGGTAAGAGTTAGTGAACTGGTGAGTTTAAGGTTATCTTCACTTTTAGAAGGTGGTATGTTTTTGCTGGTTAAAGGCAAGGGCGATAAAGAAAGAGTAATTCCTTTGGTAGATATTGCTACCAGAGCCATAGAAAATTGGCTAAATGTAAGGGATTCCTATATTAAACTTACTCCTAAAAATAGCTTATATCTTTTTCCGTCAAATAAATCAGCCAGCGGACATATTAGTAGAGAAAGGTTTGCTCAAGTTTTAAAAGAGCTAGCGATTAAATGTAATATAGCCGCCGAAAAAGTTTCTCCCCATGTGTTAAGGCATTCCTTTGCCTCGCATTTATTAAATAATGGTGGCGATTTAAAATCCATCCAAAATATGCTAGGGCATTCTGACATTGCTACTACCGAAATTTATACCCACATGTTAGATTCTAAGTTAAAAGAAGCAGTGTATAAAAACCATCCATTGAACTATTATAAAAAAGACAAAAAATAAGAACTTGATAAATAAAAGTACATATTTTATACTCAATGTATTATTAAGGATTTAATAAATGAATTATTTAGATTTTGAAAACGAAATAGCTCTTTTAGAAAACAAATTAAAAGACTTATCAGAAACTAATGGTACTTTGGTTGGTACAAACTTTTCTAAAGAAATAGAAAGTTTAGACGAAAAATATAAAAAATTATTAGAAACTACTTATAAAAATCTTACTCCTTGGCAAAAGGTAGCAGTGGCAAGACATCAAGATCGTCCTCATGCTCTAGACTATATCCATAATATTATTACTAATTTTGTTCCACTTTCTGGGGATCGTCTTTTTGCAGAAGATGCCCCAATTGTAGCAGGTATTGGCAGATTGAAAAATCAATCGGTTATGGTTATTGGGATTGAAAAAGGTAACGATTTAGAATCAAGAATCAAACATAACTTCGGTATGCCAAAACCCGAAGGCTATAGAAAAGCCCAAAGATTAATGAAACTAGCCGATAAACTAGATATTCCGATAATTACACTGGTGGATACTAGTGGAGCTTATCCAGGTCAGGAAGCAGAAGAAAGAGGGCAGGGCGAAGCTATTGCTAAATCTATCGCTACTTGCCTTGAAATTACTACTCCATTAATAAATATTATTATAGGAGAGGGCGGATCGGGTGGAGCAATTGCGGTTGCCTCTGGTGATGTGGTAATGATGTTAGAACATTCGGTTTATTCGGTAATTTCTCCAGAAGGTTGTGCTTCAATTTTATGGCGAAATGATAACATGGCAAAAGAAGCCGCTGATATGCTACATTTAACCGCTAAAGATTTACTAAAATTAAAAATTATTGATAAAATTATTCATGAACCAATAGGTGGCGCTCATAGAAATCGTGATGCCACTTATAAAGCCGTAAGTGAAGCAATTTTAGATAGCCTAAAAAAATTGAAAAATCTACCAGCCGACCAAAGAAAAGCTAAAAAAAGACAAAAATTTATTGCCATTGGTAAGGCAATATAGTTTAAATATAATTTTTACTATATAAAAAATTTACTATAAAAAAGAGTAAAGTATTAGTTTTAAAAAATGCAGCCTATCTCATGATTTTATTGAGATAGGTTGTTTTTTGTTTAATCTTTAAAAATTAAAATTAGATTAGTTTTTATGAATATATATTTTTTAATTTCTTGACTAAATTTTGAATTTATGGTAGATTCTTAAAAGTAATTTTGCTTAAGGTTTTAATTTTAACCTTATAATATTGTTGTTAAAAATATTAGATTAAAGCTAGTTTTTTATCAGCAAGGTTAAATTTAAAATTATCATAGTCATACTTTTGCGGGTATGGTGGAATTGGCAGACACGCTGGATTTAGGTTCCAGTGATGAAAATCGTGGGGGTTCAAGTCCCTCTACCCGCACCAACTATTTGTTGTAAAGATCAACTTGTAATATTTTTTCTTATATTGATTTTTTTAATTCTCTAAATATAAATAAGTTGTTTTTTTAATAATAAAATACTATTTAAGCAAAAAACCACTTGTAGTAAGTTAAATCTTCTTACTTTGAGACATACAAAGAGAGTATTATTTTCCAATTTTGGAAAATAATACAATTGATTAAATATCAAGTAATGATATTATATATTTAATATAGAATGAGATAATTATGGAAGATAAATTTAATACGCCATCTCAGATGCTTAGCTATTTATTAAATGAAAAAGGTTGGAGTAAGTCAACTTTTGCAGAAATAGTAAATATAAATAACTCTGTGATTAGTAAAATATTTTCTAATAATAGACCAATTGATGCTAAGCTAGCCATTATTTTTGAAAAAGTGTTTGATGTTTCAGCTCAGAATTTTTTATCAATCCAAATAAAATATGATTTAGCAAGAGCTAGAGGAGAAGAAATAGTTGATAATAAACTAGAGAAAAGAGCATACTTGTTAGGAGATTTTCCTATAAAAGAGATGATAAAAAGAGGTTGGTTAAATATTGAAAATAATAAAGATATAAAAGAAATTGAAAAAGAAATTTGTAAATTTTTCTCAGTTAAAGATGTTGAAGATATTAAAGAAATAAATCATTTTGCTAAAAAGACAGATGTTTTAGGTGAATTATCTCCTAACCAATTGGCATGGCTATATAGAGTTAAAGAAATTTCAAAAGAGATTTTAGTTCCAAAATATAGTAAAACAAAATTGGAAAAGGCAATTGAGGATATTAAAAAACTCATGCTTTCACCAAAAGAGTTAAGAC
>JAIRQL010000058.1 GCA_031256515.1 Alphaproteobacteria bacterium | reverse complement strand
GTAATCCTTTAGATACCGATAAATTTACTTATAAAATCTCTTGGTTAAATGCGCTGTATTTGCATTTAAAAAACCTAATTGAGAACAATACTAATTTTGTTATTGGTGGTGATTTTAATATTGCTCCTCTTAATACTGATGTTTACTCGGTTAAGGCTTTTGCAAATGATGCTTTAACAGCAAAAGAGTCTCGTGATATTTATTTTAAAATTCTTAATTTAGGCTTATTAGATACTTTAAGATTTAAAAATCCTAGTACCAAAAATTTATTTACTTGGTGGGATTACCGTAATGCTGGTTTTGCTAAAGATAATGGGGTAAGAATTGATCATATTCTTTTATCTCCCCTACTATCTGATTATTTTAAAAATGCAACTATTGATAAAGTTCCAAGATTAAAAGATAAACCATCAGATCACACTCCTGTGATTTGTGAATTAGATAGTATTTAGAAAAAATAAAAGATATATAAATTAAAAGGTTAGGCTATGCAAATTAAAAAAATTCTACTTAATATAATATTTTTATTATCTGTTAATGTATTCTCTTCAAGTTTACTTTTTGCAGCATCAGAAACTACTGATACTAAAAACGATAATTTAAGAGTATTAAGCGGTAAACAAATTTTAATAACTATTGAAAACAGTCTTTCATTTACTGTTGATTTGTACGACAATGATACAGCAAATGATCTTTTATCTCAATTACCACTTACTGTAACTGCTGATGATTATCCTGGCTATGATGAAAAAATTATGAAATTAGCTAAGCCTCTTTCTATTAAAAATGCTCCTGAGGGTGATACTCCAAGATTTCCAGAACTTGGCTATTATCAACCTGGACAATGGCTAGCTGTTTACTATGGACATATTGGCTATTTTATTGGTAAAGTTCCACTAGGAAAAGTTAATACCACAAATAATGCTCTATCGTTAATTCCTAATAATACCAAAATAACTATTGAATTGGTAAAATAGAATAATAGATTTTAACTGTTTAAATAAAAATATCTCCATATTCATTAGTTAAAATCTTTTTTATCTCTTTTTGTGATTTATCCTCTATGGTAACTAAAAACGATTCAGCTAAACATTTATACCGCTTTTTTGAAAATCCATTTTTAAGAAGATATTCAATATCATCATCTTCTAAAATAAAATTAACTTGAATAGAAGGTAGATTTAGCCCTAATACGATATTATGTACCCGCTCAGAAACAGTTATAATCCAATCAAAATTAATGTTTTTAATTGTATCTAGTTCATGAATATTATAGTATCCTACAAAGTCAATCTCTACCAAATCAGCTAAGGATTCCACAAAAAACGAGATGTGTTCGTGAGTAGTATTGCTAACAATAATTATTTTCTTTTTATTAAATCTAGATATTTCATTTTTACTTATCCATTTTTGCATAATAAGTGTGGCAGTAGTATAATGTCCTTCTGTAAATTTAATGTTATAGGTATTCTCTATTTCTTTCATTTCTAAGGCTATCATATTAAATAACTCCGAAAATTTTTCTTTTGTATCTATGCTTATCTTATCTTTATAATAAAAACCTAAGTATATACCAAATAAACTTCTATACATAAAATGATATATTTCTATTACAACAGCTTTTTTAGTATAAATCTCTACATTTAAGTTATTTGTTATTTTTTCAACAAACAGCACACATAATTTCATTAACTCATTGTTTTCTGGGAAACTCAAAGGATTATGAAAATCAAGCATTGCTATAACACAATTAAATGCAATGTTTTCAGTTTGCTTATGATGAAAATAAAAATTCAATGGCATGATTGGCATATCGCTAATATCTTTTTCTAAGATTGTTTTTTTTCTTATATTTATTAAAGCAATATAAAGCAACAAAATTTTCTTGGAATTGTATGTAATTTTATTGTTAATCTTATTACAAAAATTAATAATCTGTTTTTGGCAAACATATTTAATCTCGTTATATTGCTGGAAGAATTCATCAACTATTAAGTTTTCTATGGGAGTGTTTGCTCTTCTTCTTTCAATTATAAATTGCGAATTTAATTCTGTTAGCTTAAGAAGTATTTCTATAACCATAAGGCGATACCTTAATTCATTGCCAACAATTTCAATGCCCCGCCTATGATGTATCTTAAGGTTAAGTTCTTTATTTTTAATAAGTAAACGTAATAATTTTAGGTCTTTTACCTTCGTGGTTAAAGAAAAATACATTTTATTATATTCTAAAGAGGCATTAACAATATTTTTAAAAAACGATTTTATCAAAATAAAATCTACTCGTTCCTCTATTGTAGAAGCATACTGATTCAGTGGAATATTATTAATAAAGGTAATATATTTATCATAATTCATAGATAAATATATATCTCCTTTTTTGATTGTAATCTCGTCTTCCTTTGGCAAATATAGGTTTAGGTGATCTATATGTCGGCGAATAGTGCTAGGGGTTATCATAAATTTTTTTGCAACCTCTACAATACTGCATTTTCGGTTTTTATGGATATATTTTAGGATACTTAAATATAATCCGCTTAATGCCATGTAAGAACCTCTTTTAAAAAAACATGTTTATAACACCTTTGTACTATTATATACAAAATATTTCTTTAAGACAACTTAATGCGAGGATTTTTTCACATATTATGTTCTTGTTTATAACTTAAAACCATCATATATTTCAATATACACCATGAATAGTAGTGCAAGTATGGTACTACTTTCATAATTTAGGAGAAAATACATAAATGAAACTCAGAATGCTTAAAATTCCTTCTTCATGGAAATCTGGAATCCAAACATTTGGAAGATCTTTATTGCTACCAATTGCCGTATTAGCTCCTGTAGGAATGTTAATGGGTATTGCTGGTGCATTAAGCCAAAACTACATGCTTTTACGATTTCCTTTTTTATCTAATGAGATTATCCAAACAATAATTGTCAGCCTGCAAACAATTACAAACATGATTTTTGCTAATATCCCCTTATTATTTGCTATGGGTGTTGCCTATGGTATGGCAAAAAATGAAAAAGGAATTGCTGTATTTACATCTGTAGTTAGCTATCTTACATTGATGGTAAGCATGAATGTTTTTTTAACAATTACAGGATCTTTAGCTACAGCAACGGATATGGCTAAGTATGGGCAAGGGATGGTTTTAGGTATTCAAACTTTAAAAATTGAAGCAATGGGAGGTATCATTGCTGGGCTACTTGCAGCAAAAATTTGCGATAGCTTTTATCGTTTAGAGCTGCCTCTTGCTTTTGCTTTTTTTGGCGGTAAAAAATCTGTCCCTATTATTACTATTGGCTTAACAATACCAGTTGGTTTTGTAATTCCAGTAATTTGGGGGATTTTAACTAAATTTTTAATTTCTATCTCCTTCATTTTTACAACACCAATTATTGGTACTGGAATCTACTGGACTTTACATAGAGCTTTAATACCTTTTGGCTTGCATCATGTCTTAGCTTCTATGATTAGGTTTACAGAAGCGGGGGGAACTTATGTAATAGATGGAGTTAAGTATGTTGGTATTCTTCCGGCTGTTAATCAAATTTTATTCATACTCGGACCAGATAGCCCCTATTGGGATAAACTTATGCCTACTTTAACTAGTTATCTTGGTGGCGGTCAAATGCTTACTACTTTGTTTCGTATCCCTGCTATTGGTTTAGCAATGTATCATACCGCCTTTTTAAAAAACAAAAGAATTGCAAGAAGTGTTGTTATAACCTGTGTTCTTACTGCATTTTTAGGAAATATTACCGAACCTATGGAATTTTTATTTTTATTTATTAGCCCTCCTTTATTTGTATTATACTGCCTAATGGCAGGTCTTGGAGCAATGATGTATCCTTTATTAGGTATTAGTATTGGCTATATTCGTGGTACTATTTTTGATTTTGCAATTTTCGGATTGTTATATGATAATACCCATTGGTATAATTTAATTTTATTAGGAGCAATTAATTTTGTGGTATTCTACTTTGTATTTAAGTTCATCATTATAAAATATAATCTTGAAACTCCTGGCAGAGAGTCTTTTGAATTAGCAGAAGGCTCGGACGAATTATTAAAACAAAAAAAATGGGCAGAAATAGCTGTTATTGTAATTGATAGTTTAGGTGGAGCAAAAAATTTAGTAAAAGTAGAAAACTGTATTTCAAGATTACGGGTTGATTTGCAAGACCCTACAATAGTAGATAAAATTCGCCTTAAGGATTCTGGTTGCATGGGAATTTTCTTTCCATCAGAAAAACATATCCATATTGTGTTTGGTCCTCATGTTGAGTTTGTTAAAAATGCAGTTAGCGATTCATTAAAAAAAGGAGATTAAAATGGGAAATAGAGCATTATATGATTCACAAAGTAAATCTCTTGATGATAGAGGAATTGCTAAGTTGCTTACAAGAAAAGCAAAAGTAGCCTCTTGGCTAAAGGTTGAAGCCACTTTGGCTTTGGCTCAAGCAGAGGTAGGGATAATTCCTCAAACTGCGGCAAAAAATATTGCAGAAAATTGCAATATTGATAAAATAGATTTTGCCGAAATGGATCGCATTATGGCAAACATTGGACATGGTTTTGTTCCTTTTTTAAAGGTATTAATTAACCAATGTAGCCCTGAGGGTGGAAAATATGTTCATTATGGCATAACTACCCAAAATATCCAACAAACAGGTCAGCTGTATATATTAAAACAAGTAAATAATATTTTTAAAAGTTTCATTGCTGATATTTTAACTAATTTATCGGCTTTAGCAAAAGAGCATACCAATACTGTAATGGCAGGCAGAACCCATGGCAAACATGCTATTCCTATCACCTTTGGGTATAAGGTTTCTGTTTGGATTAGTGAACTTTTACATAGTGTTGAAAGATTACAAGAGTCTGAAAAAAGAGTTTTTTCGGTTATGATGGGTGGTGCAGTTGGGTCTTTTAACTCTATGGGAAGTTTAGGTGTTCGTGTACAAGATATAGTTGCTAAGGAGCTTAAAATGTCTTCTATGATAGTTCCCTCAAGAGCTATACAATCGCATAAAGAAGAGTACATAATGAATTTAGCCCTACTATGCAATGCTCTTCATAAAATGGCAGAAGAGGTTTACTATACGGGGATAGAAGAATTCGGAGAATTAAGTGAGGGCTTTAAAAAAGGTACGATAGGAAGTTCTACAATGCCCCAAAAAATCAACCCTAAAAATGCCAAAGGAATTATTGCTAACTCTCAAAAGTTGTATTCTACTCTTACCTCTGGGTTGTTTTCATCGGTTAGATTATTTGAGGGTGATAGTTCTTCTTATATGCTTTTTGATGTCTTACTAGAAGAAGCTGTTGAACTAACCACAGAAGTTTTAATTCGTGCAGAAGAACTTACAAGAACTCTAACTGTAAACAAAAAAAGAATGTATCAAAATGTATTGCTTAGTAAGGGATTGGATAATAGCGAGTATGTAATGATGTGTTTAGCGGAAAAACTTGGTAAAGACAAAGCCCATACCCTTGTGTATGATACAGTTATGCAGGTTCGTGATGGAAAAGAATATTTAGAGGCATTAAAAGAAAATTCTGAAATTAGTGCAATGTTTTCAGTAAAAGAAATTGAAGATATGCTTAAACCAGAAAACTATGTAGGCATAGGTAACGAAATAGCCCATAAAATGGCAACAGAGGCTTTGAAAATTTCAAAGATACTAAAGGAATAGCTTACTCACAAAACATAACTACTAGAAAATATGAAAATCCCCCTCAAGATATATCTTATAAAGAAGCTATATTTTTTAATAATCTTATCTAAGATACTCCATCACAAAATTACTAATACGATCTAAAAACTCTGTCTCCCGTTTATCTATATCTTCTTTTAACCAATTATTTTTAGAATAACGACTCAAATCAAGAACATCAGCAATATCAGAATTTTTATAGTCCTCTTTCTTTTCTTTTAAGATATTATCCCGAGATTTAATATTAGTTATTTTCTCTATAATTACTAAATTTCCTAATCTTTCCATATAATTATTTACTGAATCTCTAGACCAACCAGTATAGTCATATTTTTTAGCATTTTGTGGTAAAATATGTTCTATTTCTATTCCTAATAGTGGAGCCTTTTTTTGCTCTTTATTTAGGTAGGCATGTAATAATAATACTGATTTTTTTCGTTCTCTTTTAGAAATTTTAGCAGACAAATTTTTTCTGAATTTCTTTTCTAGGTCATTAAAATGATTATTTTGCGATAATCTAAAAGCATTGGTAATTTTACCGTTATTAACAATTTCCTTACAAGCTTGAAAAGCTACATAACGATTACTTCCACCAGGTTCTTTATTAATTATGCTATAAGTAGAAAATGCTGTTAAGTGCTTTAAAAAACTCACCCAAGTGTCTGTATTAGAATTATTAGCTTTATAAAAATTCTTATAATAATAAACACTAATTATAGCATTTATCCAGTCTATATTTAAGGTTAACAAGCAATGCAAATATTTTTTAGCTTCATCATTTAATACAGTAAACTCTACTTTACTAAAGTCTTTTTCAGCTAGTAGTTGCCACCAAAAATTAGACAAAGCTACTAAATCATCCATAATAAAATCATGCCTTTTATTCAGACGTTCTATAGAATAATATTTTTTAAGCTCAACTAATGTACCAGAACTAACATCATTTTCCTCAGCTCTAATAAGATAGTGGTAATAGTTGAAGATAGTTTCAAGTTTAAATTTTTTATTTCTTTTACTTATTCTATCAACAATTTCATACATTTCATTCCATTGTTCAATAAAGTGGCTACTATCTTTCTCGCTAGTTTTTTCCTTGTAAAGACGTGCTTTAAAAATATCTGTAGCACTTAAAGACATCCCCCTATCATTAATAGTAGAAAAAAGCCGTAAACCATCATCAAAATTAGCACATTCTACAGGAATTAATAAACATTTATTAATAATAAATGCACATAGTTTCTCCCATCCCATAGGTTCTTTCTCTGCATATTGTGATACTTGTTCTCTGAAAAACAGATAGTTTTTACTATAGGCATCTTCTGCCGTATTATCTGCAGCTCCTTGTTCTAAAACACTTTTTAGAGCATCCTTATGTTCATCAGTAATAACACATGATTCAATTCTAACATGTTCCTTAGAAACTTTTCCAGTTACCTTATTCGGATCCCATAGACACTCTTCTAAATCAGACTTTAACTTTTGTACATCTTGCCCATCCTTCATAGCCTCAAGATGGGTATAGAATGCTCTCAATAATAATAACAAAGAGGTAATTCTTTGTTGACCATCAATAACTTCTAAATTATCATCCTTATTCTTATATACTATAATAGTACCTAAATAAAAGCTATCATCAGGAGATTCATTGTAAGATTCTTTTATATCATCCCAAAGCACACAACATTGATTAGCATCTTCATCACTATCATCACAGCCCCAGTTATAAGGTCGTTGGTATTCTGGTATAATAAAATGTTGTTTTCCCATCTCAGAAAAAAGTTTTTTTATTATTTTCTTATCTACAGTTAGTTCTGCCATTATTTCCTCTTTGTATTGGGATAACAATCAATACAAATATTGTAAACTGAATAATTGCAGTAGTCAATAAATTGTATGGGTTGATAGTGATTGAAAATGTGAAAAATGATAAATTAAATAAAAAATATTCAATCTTAAAATATCTTATAGAAAGATAAACTCCAAAATTGATATACCACCTTAGCAATCTTAACAGCTACCTCTTAACATCGCCTTTATTTAGGAGGTTATCTTGATAGTTTTCAAGGTTGCCTAAGTAAACATCGCCTAGCATAGAGTACTTCATTAATACTAATTTTACAGCTTTATTGGCAATATCTTTTTCTTTATTAAAAATTCCCTGTAAAATTCCAGCAACAAAGCAATCGCCACCGCCAATTCTTTCTATGATTGCAGTTTTATATGTAGGTGTTGTTAAGAAGTTTTGCGGAGTTGCTAAAATTCCATAAATTTCATACTCATTATAAGAAATTTTTTGTCTTTTTAAAGTAGCAATATAAGATACACCATACTTACTAATCACCTCTTTATATAAACTTTCTTCATTTACATTTTCTAAATCAAGAAAATTTTTGAAATCAAATTCATTAGCAAATAAAATATCACTTTCTTTAATAAATTTAGCTAAAAAAGGTTTTGCCTCCTTTATACTCCATAACTTTGAACGATAATTAACATCAAATGCTACTTTTATGTTATTATTTTTAGCATAATCCCATAAATCTGTAATTACTTTTCGGCAGTTTTCTAAGGCTAAAGAAATCCCAGAAACATAAAACACATCTATGTTTTCCATTAATTTTTCTTTATTAATCTCTTCTTTTTTTAAGGTATGAACTGAAGAATTTTGCCTATCGTAAACTACCTCTCCTTGAGTATAATACTGCGGTGAAGCATAATAATACAATCCTATTCTATCGCCCCCTTTTGCAATAAAAGATGTATCAATTTGATATTTTTCTAAATTATCTAAGGCAAAGCTCCCAATTTTATTATTAGGCACTTTTGTTATAAGCCTAGCCCTATTATTAAGACGAGATAAAGCACACAAGGTATTAACCTCTGCCCCACCCCAATAAATTTCTTTTTTACTATCAAATCCCGCTAAATCTATAGGAACTCTGATTAGAATTTCGCCAAATGCCAAAATATTAAACACTATTTACTCCTTAGCTAAAGTTTCAAACATATGGCTAATTCCATCAAAATTTTTTGCTTGTGCTAATTTGTTTATTTCACTACCAATCCCAATTGCAAAAGCTCCACTGCCAAGCCATTCTTTAGCATTGCTAACATTAACCCCACCTGTTGGCATTATAGAATAATGCGGAAATAAAGACAGGCAAGTTTTTAAATAACTTGGTGAAAAACTATTTGCAGGAAATAATTTTAAATTATGGCAACCCTCATTATAGGCATTAAACATTTCTTGCAAAGTCATTGTGCCTGGTATATATAAGGTATTGTTATCTTGGCAAACTTTATTAACTTCACTTACAAAAATTGGTGATACTATAAAATCTGCACCAGCTTTTATAGCATTTAAAGCATCTTGCGAAGATAAAACTGTACCTGCCCCGATTACCGCCTCATTAAAGGTAGATTTTGCATACTCAATCCACTTAGAAACATTTGGAATACTATAGGTTAGCTCCATTATTCTTAAGCCCCCTTTAAAAGCTGATTCTAATGTTGGTTGAATTAGTTGTGAGTCTTCTCTAAACACTCCAACTACTTTATTTTCTTTAATTTTATTGATTATTGACATTTTAAAATCTATTTTGTTTTATTATATGAAACTTTGTTTTACAATTATTATTATAATTAATAAAATATTTATTTACAAGCCCTAAAATAAATAATATAGTTATTATTATGCAAACAGTTAATAGATTACTTGATATTGTAGAAATATTATCCCAAAGTTCTAATCAAAGGCTCAAGGATATATCTCGGCTTACTAATCTTAATAAGTCTACCACTCACAGATTTTTAAAAACCTTAATAGAACAAGGTTATGTTTATAAAAATGAACTAGATGAAACTTATAATTTAACCTTTAAAATTGTAAAATTAAGTAAAGATTTTTTAAATCATTTTAATATTAACTCTTTGGCTAAGGATATTTTAAATAAAATTTCTTTGGCAACAGAAGAAACTATCCACCTTACAACCTTAAATAATAACTCTATTGTTTATATAGATAAAATTGAGGCGAAAAATAAAAGTATTATTGTTTCTTCTTTCATTGGTAAAACTCAACCATTACATTCTACTGCTTCTGGCAAAATTTTTCTAAGCTATATGAATAATACCGAATTTAATGAAGTGTGGGGAAAGCTAGACTTACAAGCTAAAACCTCTAATACTATTATTAATAAAAGTAAAATGCTAAAAGAATTGGCAGATATTAAAAATTTTGGCTATGCTTTAGATGACCAAGAGAATGAAAAAGGTATTGCCTGTATTTCTGTCCCTGTTTTTAACCTTGATAATAAAGTAATTTATGCTATTAGTATTACCCTACCCCTAATTAATAACCTTAATACCTATAAAGAAGACCTGTTAAAATTCTTACCTCTGTTGCAAAAAAGTGCTAGTGAACTATCAAAAAAACTTGGCTCATGCTAAGCAAACCTTAGGTAGTTTTCATAATCATATACATAAAAGACCACAAATCAACCCATATCCCCTGTGAAAAGCTGATGCGGAAGAGATTCTAAAAAAGTGAATCTAACAGAGAAAGCAGAAAGTTCCTAATCAATTTTGTTAAATAAAAAAAACTAATTGTCTTTATGGTAAAAATAATTACAATTTGTAGTTGAATGAGTTTTTATTTATTATTATGAGGAGGAATAAAATGAGAAACTTAATAATCTTTAGACAAATTTTTATAGGAGTTATGATAACTCTTATAGGGGGGGGGGTAGTATGGCTTATTACAGTATATACAATTGAAAAGAAAGAGTATATTAAAGAATTAGAAATTAAGCTTACCGAATCAGAATCTTTTAAAGAACTTACCACAGAACAAATTAAACAAACCATTACCCTTTTATATGAAATGGACTCATTACAAGAAGATGTTATATTAAAACAAAATGAAACTATTAAAAATTTTAGTAAATGGATTAATAATTCTAATGAGAAATATACAAGATTATCCGTATCAAATAAAAAAATTCAAGATGACTCTTTGCTTAATAAAATAAACAAACTAAAAGAAGATCAAGAAGTTACAATTAACAAAGGAATGGAGCTATCTAATGAATACGATGAGGTTTCTTTGAAATATGATAGTTATAATAAAAAACTTCACCCTCAACAAGCAGATAGAACTAGCATGAAAGAAAGTTTAAGTATATTTAAAGAAAAACAAAATAGATTCATTAAAGCTCAATCAGATACTATTGCCACACAAAGAGAAGCATTTGAAAACCTTATAAAGTATAACAAAGAATTAGAAGTTTTAACCAATATTCAGCCTAAAAAAACAGTTCATAAATAATTTGTTTTTAATAGAAAGGGACTTAAATTAGCCCCTTTTCTATTAAAAAATTCTTATTTCTTTTTATTTACTCTTTTTTTTAATTTAACAACTTTTTAATGAGTTTTTATAATTAATTTCATGACTATTCCTTATCTTTTTTATCTTCACCTTCTACTCACTTTTCATGCTACCTTAAAATTAAAAAAATACCGCAATAAACCAAATAAATTATGGCATAATTAAATAGAAAGAAATAAACATCTAAATAGCCGATATTACTTCCCGATAAGTCTTTCTTTCCCTAAGATTTCCGAAGTGGTATAATATATACACAAAGATAGCACTTATTTATTTAGTTTTTCTTTCCCTAAGATTTCCGAAGTGGTATAGTTCACCCGCACTATAACGGATTAATAAAAAAGATTTATTTTAGAGTTAGTCAACAAATATAAATATCTATTCTATTTAAAAATAATACAAAAAATTAAGGAACTTGATGCTAGAAAACTAATAGGAAAAAAAGTACTTATATTTACTAATTGAAGAAATAAAAAATTCTATTTTGATAGTTTATTATAAAATTATTTTGATTAGAAAAATAATTCTAAACCAATATAAATTACAATCTACATTAACTTTAAATTTTATAGTTAAAGATATCTCTCTTAGTGTTTCCAGAAAGAGAGACAGAGCTTTTCAAACTTTTATTTTTATTTTTCCAACCCTAAGACTTAAGAAGTGATATATAGGTATATTATATTAAGAATCCAATTTATGCAAATTATTTTTGAGATTCGCTGTATATTTTTTATAAAAATAACATCAAGCCTCATAAATACAAGCCCTACAGAGAAACCTATTATACCACTTCGGAAATCTTAGGGAAAGAAAAACAGGAGGAATAAGACAATGAAAGAAATAAAAATTATACCACTTCGGAAATCTTAGGGAAAGAAAAACATCTTAGAATTATTACTGTTCTCAGCTTTAATTATACCACTTCGGAAATCTTAGGGAAAGAAAAACCATACAATACTAATCTTCCTGCATCATTTAATTATACCACTTCGGAAATCTTAGGGAAAGAAAAACTAAATGCACAAGCAGACTTAGATATGGTTGATTATACCACTTCGGAAATCTTAGGGAAAGAAAAACATAATAATCAGAGAATGGAAGTATCATGTGATTATACCACTTCGGAAATCTTAGGGAAAGAAAAACTATCAAACTTACCAATTATGAATGAGTTATATTATACCACTTCGGAAATCTTAGGGAAAGAAAAACTTGTCGCTTTTAATTATTTTAGGTAAGCCCATTATACCACTTCGGAAATCTTAGGGAAAGAAAAACAAGAAATCGCACCTGAGATTGCCTCAAATGATTATACCACTTCGGAAATCTTAGGGAAAGAAAAACAATGCAGTCATCCACAATCAGTAAGAGACAATTATACCACTTCGGAAATCTTAGGGAAAGAAAAACGCGGTGCCGGGGATCCCAAGGTTCAAAGCGATTATACCACTTCGGAAATCTTAGGGAAAGAAAAACAGTATTTAGTATTTGTATCTCCACTCATGAATTATACCACTTCGGAAATCTTAGGGAAAGAAAAACTAGCTGGAACCAAACTAAAAGGGAGAGTTAATTATACCACTTCGGAAATCTTAGGGAAAGAAAAACATCTTTTGGTTGCCGTAAGAAACCTGCTGTATTATACCACTTCGGAAATCTTAGGGAAAGAAAAACACTGCAACAGACCAGTATTGTAGTGGCCTTATTATACCACTTCGGAAATCTTAGGGAAAGAAAAACTAGCACAGACCTCTTCCACTGATACGACAAATTATACCACTTCGGAAATCTTAGGGAAAGAAAAACGCGTCCGCACTGGGTTCTAAAGTCGGCGGAATTATACCACTTCGGAAATCTTAGGGAAAGAAAAACGCCGATTTTAATGCATTAACTGAAGATGTTATTATACCACTTCGGAAATCTTAGGGAAAGAAAAACCAAAATATATAAGAGTATCTTTGGTTAAGGATTATACCACTTCGGAAATCTTAGGGAAAGAAAAACGCTACTAGAAATGCATTATTAACATGTGTTATTATACCACTTCGGAAATCTTAGGGAAAGAAAAACACTATAGGCAAGCGACCCCTGATGAAAGCAATTATACCACTTCGGAAATCTTAGGGAAAGAAAAACATCGGGCAATATTCCCTTCATTCTTGCAATATTATACCACTTCGGAAATCTTAGGGAAAGAAAAACAAATATTATGGTGTTGGAGAGTATGGCCCTATTATACCACT
>JAIRQL010000018.1 GCA_031256515.1 Alphaproteobacteria bacterium | reverse complement strand
TTAGCAGTATGTGAACCAACATAACCTGCACCACCTGTAATAAGAATTTTTTTCATTTTTAATTTTGCCTAAAGCAACCTCAATTAAAATATTCAATATATTATATTATAACATTTTTTTATAAAAAACTAAGCCCAAGGATTGTTTTTAATATGTGAATCAGATTTTTCTACACTTGAAGCTACAGGTTTACTAAATGTATCATCATTATTAGTATTAAAAGTAGTGGTAGAACTACTAGGAGTATAACTAAAAATTCCTAAAGCATTAGCTTGTTTTTCTAGTGCTGCCACTCTGTTAGCAGTATGTGGATGGGTTGAAAATAAACCATCTTTATTTCCGCTAAAATGATTAACAATATACATGTGCGAAGTAGCTGCAGTTTTTTGTGATTGCTCGGTTGTGTATTTGGCATTTTTTCTTATGGATTGTGAATAATTTTCTAATTTTTTTAAAGCACTAGCTAAAAACAAAGGATTATCTACCAGCTCGCCACCTCTTTTATCGGCATAATATTCTCTATTACGAGATACTGCCATTTGAATAATTACTGCTACCATTGGAGCAACTATCATTACTACAATACTAATAATTGGACTTAGTCTATTATCTTCTCTACCACCAAATAAGCTCATAAACATAAACATGTTAGCAATCATAGAAATAGCTCCGGCAAAAGTAGCAGTGATAGTACTAATTAAAGTATCTCTATGTTCTATATGAGCTAATTCATGGGCGATTACTCCAGCTAGTTCATCTTTATTTAACATTTGATAAAGACCGGTTGTTATAGCTACAGCCGCATTTTTAGGATTTCTACCTGTTGCAAAAGCATTAGGAACACTATTATTCATTATATATAGCTTTGGCATTGGCATATTAGCTTTATTAACTAATCTTTCAACTATTTCGTAGTAGTCTTTATTTTGGTTTCTATCTGCAAGAATACTTCCAGTCATTTTCAGTACTATTTTGTCAGAATTCCAAAAAGCCATAAAATTCATACCACCAGCAAAAATAAGAGCAATGATTGCTCCATTACTACCACCAAGTAAGTATCCTATCCACATAAATAATGCAGTTAAAGCTCCAATTAAAAGAGTTGTTTTAAAATAATTCATAGAATTTCCTTTTTAATCTATATAATCTACTTATTATATAGTATTAAGCACAAGGCTTTGTCAAATGCTTTATTGCGACATTTTTAAAATTTCTTCGTAATCTTCTTTCCTTAAAGGCATAACAGAAAGGCGAGATTGTTTTACCAGTGGAATTTCTTGCAGTTTATGGTTGTTTTTAATAGCCTTTAAACTAACAGGAGTTTTAAGCTCACTATGGGTTTTAACATCTACACAAACAAAGTTTTCATCAGTATCTGGATAAAATTCTTTAACTACCTCTACAATTCCCATAACTTGTCTTTCATCACCACTATGATAAAAAAGTACCATATCGCCAATTTTCATTAACTTCATGTAATTGCGAGCTTGATAGTTTCTAACACCATCCCAATGTTCAACTCCATTTTGCTTTTGTTCCTGCCATGAAAAAGTATTAGGTTCAGTTTTTATTAACCAATATTGCATTAATTTAATTCCTCTAAAGACCATCTTACTTTGATAGGAAAATCTAAACTATTATATAATCCTAGTAAAGCTCTTTGATACCCAGCCCAAGCAATCATTACTCCGTTATCAGTGCATAAATTTAAAGGAGGGCATATCAAACTAATATTTTTTGTTTTTAAAAAATTTTCTAAAGAACTTCTAATTTTTAAATTAGCTGAAACTCCTCCAGATATTACTAAAGAGTTTAATTTACCATAGTTATCTTCAAAAAGATTGATAGCATTTTTAGTACGATTAAGTAATATTTTTACAATGGTATTTTGTAAAGAGGCAGCAATATCTTTTTTTACAGTATCAGTTAGTTCTTGTTTCACTACGGCTTCTTTCACAGCTGTTTTTAAACCTGAGAAAGAAAAATTACAATTTTTTTGATTACATAATGGTAGAGGGAAATTATATTTATTTTCATCTCCTAATAATGCTAATTCTTCTATAGCTTTACCACCAGGATAAGGTAAACCTAGTAGCCTTGCCGATTTATCAAAGGCTTCGCCAATGGCATCGTCAATAGTTGAGCCTAGTATTTTATAATCATTAACTCCCTCAACTGCTAAAAATTGAGTATGTCCTCCAGAAACTAGTAATAGTAAAAATGGAAACTTTACATCATGGCTCATAGTTGGGATCAAAGCATGTCCTTGCAAATGATTAACTGCAACAAAAGGCTTATTACAAACTAAACTTAAAGTTTTTGTGGCCAAACTACCAATAATTAAGCCTCCTGCTAAACCTGGTCCGCAAGTTGCTGAAAATACATCAATATCAGCTAGAGTTAATTTTGATTCTTTTAAAGCATTAGTAATTAAACCATCAATAGCTTCTAAATGCATCCTTGAAGCTATTTCTGGAATAACTCCGCCAAAAGTTTTATGAGTATCAATTTGTGATAACACTATATGAGATAATATTTCTTTATTTTTAATAATAGCGATTGCGGTTTCATCGCAACTGCTTTCAATCCCTAAGACAATCATAATAATCAACACACTAAAAAAAATTACAATACTAATTTCGTTTTTTTAATTATAATAAATAAAATAGGTATTTGTTATATAAAAAAAGAGGATATTTATGGAAAACGAAAACAATAATCAAAAAGGTAAAAAAGTCCTTTGGTTATCTATGTTTTTAATTATAGTTGTGATAATTGCTTTGCTAGTTGTTTATGTTTTAAATGGCAGAGAGTTTTTTCATCAAAATGCTAAAGATATTTTTAATCAGTATAAAACGGTTGTAGATGAATCTTTTAAAAGTATTACAGAAGATACTCATCCAGTATCTATAGATAGTCAAACTAATAGAAATATCATAGAGCTACAAGATACTATTAAAAAATTACAACATAAGATTGATACTACTTCTTCTATTTCTAATAACTATACTCAAAATATTCAGTTTGCGGTTTTTTCTAATTTCCTTTTATATCAAATTATTAGGGGAGAATCTTTTGCTATGGAACTAGAATCGTTGCTGAAAGTAACCAGCAACCCACTTCTCACAAATAAATTAGAAAAGTTAAAATCATCCTCTACAGTAGGAATAAAATCTAAAGAAGAAATTCTAAATGCCTATAGGGCTGTTTATAAAGATACCTATTTAGCTTATTTAAGAACTCAGGATACTTTATTTAGTAAAATTAAATATTACTTTTTATATTTAGTTTTTATTAAAAAGAGTAATAATAATATACTAGAAGATAATTCCATAACTTCAATTCTTTCTAATGTAGAAGTTTACCTAAAAGATAGTGATTATAAAAAAGCCTATGCTGAATTTATGAAAATTGATGTTGTTCCTTCTAACAACACTCAGTTATGGCTTTCTAATATTTTAGAAAAAATTGATGCTCAAGAGGTAATCCTTGAGTTAAAAACTGAGCTAACCAAATATATTACGGAGAGTAAATAATGAAATATCTTATATACTTAATTGTCTTTATAGCTGTAGTAATTGGTGCTTATCTTTTTAAAATAGAAATTAATATGGGTATAGCTAGTTATAGTTTGTTTACTACCTTAGATAAACTTCTAGTTTTGCTAGCTGTCATCTTTATACCGATTTATATTGTTAGAAAGATTTTAGGGAGCATTGTTTATAAATTAAAACATGAAATTTATATTCGTAATATTGTTAGCTTTATTAATGCTATGCAAAGCCTTGAAGAAAGAAACACCTTAATAGATATTCTAAAGCACTCTAATAACAATAAATTTATTAAGCAAATTAAAGATATAAGCAATTTAATAGCTATACAGAAATACGATAAAGCTATTGATGTAATTGATAAAGTTAAGGTTAAAGGATACAATGAAACTCTACTATTAAAGTATCGTTGTTTAGCTTATAAAGAAAAAGGTGATATTGCTAGTTTCCTTATTTATGCTAAAAAAGGTGTACTATTAATGGTAAAGGATGATTCTTTATGGTTTTTAGGTGAGATGTTTGAGGTAGTTTATAAGAATAAATCTTTAGATTCTGAGATTGTTTATTTATATAATTCTTTAAAATATACTAAAAACAATGAAAAAGCTCGGTATAAAAAATATTTTTGCCTAATTAATTATTTTTATGCTCAATATATGTTTAAACAAGATATAGCAAAAGCAAAAGATATTGCTAAAAAAGCTATTAAAGAATATCCAGATTTTGCACCTATGTGTGAATTATTGATTCAAATTTATAATAGTCAAAATAGTAGTAATAAAGTCAATGATGCTTTAAAAGATTTATGGAAATATAATCAATCTTACGAGGCTATTAAACTTTGGCAGAAATATTATATTTTTGTTGATGAAAATAAAACTATTAGCGATATAAAATCTTCTGAGAATGCTGAAGAGCATAGCAATTTACTAATTGCTAGTATTTATGCTAGTCATGATAAGTTTCTTGAAGCTCATCATATTTTACAAAATATGAAAAACGAAAGTATTACAAAAAGTTTTGTGGAATTAGATATCATGCAAAAGGAAAATAATTTTAACATGGCTAACAAGATTATTGAAGAATTTTTCAAAAATCAAGGGAATCTTAATTTTTGGAATAGCTATATCAGTTAGTGGAAAATGTTTTTATGAATGGATTTGGATTACTCAATGCGGTATTATCTATAGCTTTAGCTGTATTTATCTTTGGATCGGTCTATTTCATAAAAACAGATTCTAAAAACAAAACTTTAGAGCAAGCAACACCAGAGTTTGTTAGTACAAAGTTTTCACAAACTAATCTTAGAACTGGACCTAGTTTAGATTATCCTATTATCTATACATATAACCAAAGACATATGCCCTTAAAAATTATTGATACTTTTACAGAGTGGTATCAAATTGAAGATATTTATGGTCAAAAAGGCTGGGTTTATAAAAATCTTGTGATAGTCCAAAAACATGCCATTGTTATTGATGAATCTAGTGTTTATTTTAGCAAAAATCGTAGTAGAACTCTTGCGATTATTAAACCTTTTAATATCGTAAAAATATTAGAATGTAGTAATGATAATATTTGCCAAATAGAGTTCTATGTAGATCAGTATAATCTTAATTATAAAGGTTATATTGTTAAAAGTAATCTTTGGGGTGATACAGAGTAGTAAGATTACGGCTACTAAGTGCTTAATAAGTAAATATGGTTATAATTCAGCTCTGTAAAGATAAGATATAATATAAAGAATCCGTATTAATGGAAAGTAGAAAGTTTAGTTTTTTATTTCAATGTTTTTAGGTTATAAGGCTTTAGTTCATTTCTATTTTTTCTATTTCTTATGAGATTACATCTAAAAAAATCAATCTCATTTCTTATCCAACTTTTTAAAGATTTATCTCTATTAAAAGTAATCCTCTAAAAAGCAATAAAAAAGGATTAGATCGTTTTATAAAAAACTTTCTAATCCTTCTCTTTAATAGAAATCAAACTTGATTACTAAAACACACCCAAAAATCTTCTTCTAGGCTGTTCGTTAGAAGTTTCTCTTCCTTGTAGTCTACTTCTAGTAGGTTTAGGTTGATCTGCTTGTTGGCGAGCAGGAGAAGCATTATTATTGCCTCCTTGAGATTCTCTCTCGGCTTCTTTTACAGCTCTTTCAGCCTCTTTAGCTGCTTGCTCTGCAAGTTGTTCAGCTTGTTCTTTAGCCTCTTGTTCAGCTCTAGCATTTGCTTTTTCAGCCTCTTTAGCTTCTTTTGCAGCACGATCTTTTTCTTTTTTAGCTTCTTCTTCTAATCTTCTTTTTTCTTTAACTCTATTTTTAAAGTTAGGGTCAATAGATTTCAAAATACCAATATAAGTATTATCTTTATTTTCTTTTTGCTTATCAATACTATTTGCAAGATAATAAATTACTCCGAATTTTACTCTAGTAATTTTTAAAGTCATATCTTGATCTAAACCCTCAGAAGCCCTAATATCAACGAAAGTTGTAGACATTTCAATATTTGCTGCCCAGTTTTCATCCATTTTATAATTTAAACCTAAATTATATTGAATGCTACTATCAAATAATTCTTGCATATCAAAGTTAGATTCACCTTCATATCCAACTCTCATAAATTGCATACCAAAATAAGGAGATAAGATTTCGCCACCTTTATCAAAGTGATAAGCATCATACCCAATATTAAAACCAAAAGAAGGATGTTGGTTAAACATAATAGAAATAGCTTTTGTACGATTAGATGTAGATGGCTTTATAAGCACTAAGGCAGAATCTCTTAGTGGTTCATAACTAAATTTTGGAGCAATCCAAAAATTTTGCAGATAACTATCTTTGTGAACAAAAGGATATACTTGATACTCAATACTTAAATCATAAAGTATCCCATAAGGACCATAATGTTCAGCACTTACTACTTCGTTATCGCTTCTTGTGCCAGTTTTTATAGGCTTAGCAGATATTCTATTAGAAATAATACTATCACTAGTACTATCGCTTATTTTTACTCCAAACCCTGTATTATAATCAATATCTGAAAGTGAAAGCGAAAAAGGTGTTAATAGTGATAAAAATATAATGACTAAGTAATCCATTTATTCTCTAAAAATTTATTTAATTCTTTTAACACTATTGATTATATATTATAATTAATGATATTGGAATAATAAAATCACCAATTTTATATTAATGAAAATAATAAAAGTTTATCCGCATAATTATCCTTTGCATATTTCTCAGAATGCTTCTATTGTTTCAGCTTCAATGCCTTATATAAGCTATTCTTCTTTTGATATTAAAATTATTTCTAGTAATACTGCAAATCCTGTAAAGAATGAAAATATTATTTATGTAGGAGATATATTTAAAGAATCTTTAAATAAAGATACAGATCTATCTAATAATATTAATAGTTTAGTTAAATATGAAGATTATCTTAATCTTGTAATTAGTAAAATTAAAGAAATTAACCCCGATTTAATTGAAGTAGAGCTAGATTTAGATTTAGCCTCAGATATTGCTAAAAGCATTGGTAATATTCCTGTGGCATTAATTTGTCATTTAAATCTTATAAAATCTTCTGTGATTAAAAATGTAAAGCGATTCTTTAAAATAAGAAGAATCTCGGCTTTTATTTTTGTTTCACACTACTTTCAAAAAAGATTCTTAAGATATTATCCTTTTTATAAAAATAAAACTTATGTGGTTCACAATTCTTATAAACATATTAAGGAAGATATTATATTTGATACTAAAAAAGAGAATCAAATAATATTTTTAGGTAGAGCTACAAAAAGGAAGGGAATTAAAGAATATATCAAGGGAGTTAGTCAGTTTTTATTAAAAAATAAAGATTGGAAAGGAGTTATCGTTGGCTCACTAGAACAGCAGAAAGAGATTGATTATCTAAACGAGGTCATAAAAGACGAATCTGTGGATTCTTTAATTAAAGAGGGGAGAATCCTTATTTATAAGAATCAAAGTAATAGTAAAGCCTTTGAGGAATTAAAAAAATCTAAAATTGCAGTGTTTCCAACGATTCCGAAAAAACATCAAGAAGGAATCCCAATGGTTGCTTTAGAGGCAGGGATGGCAAAATGTTTAATAGTTTCTTCAACTAGTGGTGGATATCCTGAGATAAACCCTTTTAAAGAAAGTATTCTTACTGAGGTTTCTAGTAAATCAATTTTAGAAAAATTAGAATATTTTTCATCAAGGGAAGAAGCTATTAATAGTTTATCGCAAAAACAGCACGAATTTATTAAAGAAACATTTTTATTTGATAAATTAAGACAAAAATTTGATCAGGTTAGAGAAAATATCTTAAAAAATTATAGAAAAACACACTAAATAGCTTTATACTCTCCATATAATAAATAACACAAGGGAAAATCATGGCCGTTAATTTTCAAGAATTACTACAAAAAGCTAAGCAAAAAGGCAAAATAAAAGTTGCAGTAGTTAATCCTGTAGATGAAGTATCTTTAGGTGGTCCTTTAGATGCAATGAAAAAGGGATTAATAACTCCTGTACTATTTGGTAGTAAAAAAGAAATAGAAGCAACAGCAAAAAAATATTCTTTTGATATTTCTGGTTGCGAAATTGTAGATTGTGAAAGCGAAGCTACTACTATTCAAGCTGCAGTAGATGCTGCTCGTGAGGGAAGAGTGCAATCTTTAATGAAAGGTAAAGTTCATACCGATCATTTAATGGGAGCAGTAGTAAAAAGAGAAACTGGTTTAAGAACTGATTCGCAAATTAGTAGTGTTTTTGTGTTCTCTGTACCTACATACCATAAATTACTATTCATTACTGACCCTGCAATTAATATTACTCCTAGTCTAGAGCAAAAAGAAAAAATAATCTTAAATGCGGTTAAATTAATTAATAATATTGGTATAGCTAAACCTAAAGTTGGTGGACTTTCTGCAGTTGAAAATGTGAATCCAAAAATATTAGGATCAGTAGAAGCTGCTGAGTTAGCTAATAATCCTAATTTAAAAGAAAAATGTATTATTGAGGGTCCATTTGCTTTTGATAATATTATTTCTAAAAAAGCTGCTGAAATTAAAGGGATTAAATCTGATGTATCTGGTGATGTAGATTTAATTTTAGTGCCAAATTTAGAAGTAGGAAATGTTTTATTTAAATCATTAGTTTATATGGCAAATGCTGAAGTTGCTGGAATTGTTTTAGGAGCAAAAGTTCCAATAATTATTACAAGCCGTGCTGATGATGCTAAGGCTAGAACCATGTCGGCAGCTCTTGCTTGCTTATCAATATAATAGGAGATATATATGAGTAAAGAATCTATGATTATAATTAATGCTGGATCTTCTAGTATTAAATTTAAATTATTTGAAAAAAACAATTTACAAGAATTTTCTTATGGTCAAATTACTGGTATTGGCACAGAAAAAGTTAAAATGGTTGTAAAAAAAACTGCAGATGGTTCGGTTGTTAAAGAAGAAATCTTAGATAATAAATTAAGTAGAGATGATGTTTTAGTACATCTTATATCTACTTTAACTACAATTTATGCAGATATTACAATTATTTCAGCAGGACATAGAATTGTACATGGAGCTGATAAATATATTGCTCCAACTGTAGTTAATAACGATGTTATTGCTTATTTAAAATCAATAGAGCATTTAAGCCCTATCCATTTGCCACATAATATTAGACCAATGGAAGTATTACAATCTAAGTTTCCAAATATTAAACAAGTGGCTTGTTTTGATACTTCTTTTCATGCTACTAATCCAAAATATACAAAAACTTATGCAATACCAAAAGAATTAAGCGAAAAAGATAAAATTGTTCGTTATGGTTTTCATGGTATTTCTTATCAGTATATTTCTGAAGCATTAAGTGAAAAATATCCAGAACTTTATAAAGGTAAAGTAGTAGTTTGCCATTTAGGGGCTGGAGCTTCTTTATGTGCTTTAGTAGAAGGTAAAAGTTTTACCACAACTATGGGTTTTACTCCGCTAGAAGGTTTAGTTATGGGTTCAAGAACTGGTGATATAGATCCAGGTATTTTATTACATTTAATGAATCATAAAGGTTATAGTGTAAAAGAATTAACCGATATGCTTTATTACAAAAGTGGAGTTTTAGGTTTAAGTGGTATTAGCAGTGATTTTTATGTGTTAGAAACTTCAAGTGAACCAGCAGCTAAAGAAGCATTAGATGTTTATAATTATAATTTAATTAAATCTATTGGTTCTATGATTGCCGTAATGGGTGGTGTAGATGCTTTAGTATTTACAGCAGGTGTTGGTGAGAACTCTGTGGGAGCAAGAAAAGCTGTTGCTAATGCTTTTGCTTATTTAGGAGTTGAGCTTGATGATGCAGCTAATAAATCTAAGGCTGAGGTTATTACTAAATCTTCTTCAAAGGTGAAAATGCTAGTTTTACCAACTAATGAAGAACTAATGATAGCTAAACAAGTAGCTAAATTAATATAAATTTAGTTTAATTTAAAAAAAAAGAATCATAATCTAGTTTTGTAAATTAGGTTATGATTCTTTTAACCTAGAGACAATTAAACAACTTGTAGTTTTTATGGCAAAAGAAGAACAAAAAGAAGCACAGAAGCCTAAAAAAGAAATTGGAAGTTTTTCTGTTAAGTATTTAAGATCTTTGTTTGTAAAAGAAACAAGTGAAAAAATCCCGGAACTGCAAAAAGATTTTGTTTATAAAAGGTATTATGAAAGTGATAATGAGGTTTATGAGGATATAGAAAAAAAAGATACCTCACATGAAAAACTTACAGATGTATATATATCCGAAATTAGAAATATTACTAAAAATAAACTAGAAGATATAAAAAATTTATCATCTACAATTAATGCCGACGATGATTTTGAAACTTTTATAGAAAGAAAATCTAACGAAGATATGCCACTTCCAAAGGCAAGACAAAAAAGATCAAAAATTATCTCATATGATTGGACCTCTAATAATAAAGTATCTGAGGGCATAGATAAAAGCTATTTAGAGCATAGAAAATTTAGAGCTAATAGTTTACTAGAAACAACTTACGTTAGAAGGTCGCAAACTGAAAGATCTACTACTCTTGATAAAAAGAAAAGATACTATACAAAAGGTTCGCAACAAACTAGTAATAATTCTTCTTTAGATTCTGATAATAAAACAATAAGAAAAAAAGTTAGGTCTTACGGAGGGGATTCTAAAGATAAAAGAACTACAAAAGAGGAGAAACGTACTACCTTAGAAGATAGAGTAAAAACTAGAGAAAATGAAAATAGCCCTGTATCTACTAGTTCTAATACAAAAAAGTATAAAAGAATATCTGAAACTAAAAAACCTACAAGAGCTGAATATCGCGGTCTTACAGACAATGAAGTAAAAGAAAAGAGTTCAGCAACTACTACCAGTAAAAAAAGTTTCTCTTCTAAATTAGCTAATAGAAGATCATTAAGTGATTAATATAGTAATATTAAAAAACATCCTCAAAATTACCTACTATAAGTAGATAATCTTGAGGAAATAGTCATTTTTATTTGATAAACCAAGCTAATAAAATTTAATTATTTATAGCATGAGGCATGCCAGTATCAAAGCTAATAGCTACAACTTTAAAGGAATCATTACTTGGTATAACTGTGTAGGCTTGTCCGAAACCTTTAACATATCTTCCTTCAAGAAATTCTATTTCAAAAAGAGAGAAATCTGTCATTTTTCTAGTCATTTTTACAGTATTACCATGCTTTTCTTGCATTTTATCCATAATAGTTTCAAAGTCAGCTATATTTCTATTTTGTTTTTTAGCGATAGATTTAAATTTAACTCTTTTTCTAGCGGTAATAATTTTAGAACTACTTTCATCTTCTAAAAATAAAGTTTCTATTTTAGGATTATCAATTAGATTCTGATAATGCTCGGCAACTTGGCTTACATAAATATAATTTTTTCCTTTAAAATTAATAAAAGGAGCATAACTAGCACAAGGATGATTTTCTTTATTAGCTGTAGCTAAAATTACACTTTTAAATTTATTTATATGTTGTGAAATTTCCTCTGGTAAATTCTCATGCGATACAATTTCTTCAGCCATATTTGCTTTTGCAGTTTTTAATAAATTAATGATTTCTTCTTTAATATTGCTTTCATTAACCTCATTTAAAAAAGGGACAGCAATAGTAGTTTCATTATCAATTAAAAGGTGTAAAGTTTTTGGTTCAATTTTAATGATAATTGCAACTTTAGCATTATCTAACTTGCCGAAATATTTTGCTATAGTTAAATTAGCATCTTGGTGCTCTTCATTCATATGTTTAATTGCAAAGTCCATAACTTTTCTCCTTGATTAATATCCGACTAAATTAGTAGGATATTAGCACAAAATTTTTACTAATACAACCCTAAAAATTAATATAAACTTTTGCCATAATTTTTAAGCCATAGTTCTGCTGCTTTTTTATAAGGAGTTAATTGGTTTAAAAGATTCCAAAAATTTTCTTTATGATTAAATTCTAGCAAGTGAGCTACCTCATGAGAAACCACATAATCTATTACAAAATTAGGAGACATTATTAATCGGTAATTATACTGCAAGTTTTTTTTTAAAGAACAACTTCCCCATTTAGATGTGGTATCAGAAACACTAACTTTACTAAAGGTAGTATGAATTTGTTGAGCTTTACTAAGTGATAGCTTATAAAAATAAAGAGTGGCAATTTGTTTTAAAAATTTTATAAAGGTTTTTTCAATTAAAGCCTCATTTGTAAAATCTTTAAACTTTAGGTAGATTTCCTTAGTTTCTTTATTTATGGCAATATTATTTTTTTTAGCAACTGTTTTTACTATTTTATAAGTTTCACCATAAATAGGAATTTCGGATAGATTTGTAAAATAATAAGGTTGATTTTTATTTGATGAAATTTTTTCTAGCTGATTTTCTACCCAAGCATGATTATTTTGAAAAAAAGTAATTGCCTCTGTATAAGTAGTTTTATAAGGAATTGAAACTGTTGGCTGCTTAGTTTTTAAATTAACTCTTAATGTAATCCTTTTAGCATTTTTCCGTTTAATAACTTTTACTATGTAAAGGTTATTATTTACGGCAATATCAAAAACATTATACATTTAAATATCTACATCTATTATATAGTCTATAATATCACCCTGTTTTTCTGATGGATGAATTACAAATTCTTTAGCAGAATTACCACTGGTGATTGTAGAGTTTTTGTTTCCAGTAATTAAAGGATGCCAATTAGGAAGGTCTTTTTTTTCTTTAACTAAACGATAAGCACAGGTTTTTGGTAGCCATTTAATTTCGTAAACTTTTTTAGGAGTAATTTTTATACAATCTGACATATATTTAAAGCGAGTTTCGTAAGATACACACTTGCAAGTATTAGGGTCAAGCAAACGGCAAGATATTTGAGTAGTATAAACTTCTCCAGTATCTATATCCTCAATTTTTTCTAAGCAACATTTACCACAACCATCACAAAGAGATTCCCACTGTGAATTTGTCATTTTTTCTAATGGTGTATAGAGCCAGAACTTATTAATACTCATTTATTTAACTTTCCAAGTGGTTTTATTAGGAGAATCTTCTATAATAATGCCTTTTGTATTTAGATAATCTCTAATTTTATCGGCTTCTTGGAAATTCTTATTTTTTTTGTGTAGATTTCGCTCTTCTATAAGCTGTTGAATTTCTTGTTCTGTAATCTCTAAATGTAAAGATTTTAAGTTAAACCAAGTTTGTGGATCTTCATACAATAACCCTAACATATTGGCAGAAACCACAAATTGCGATTTAGTTTTAGAGTTAAGATTATTCTTTGCTTCATTAAGTAATTTATAAAGAATACTAATTGCTAAATGAGTGTTTAAATCATCACTTAAAGCCGTTAAAAATTCATTATCAGGATTTTCTTCAGAGATTGGAGTATCTTTTGTATTTTGCAGGAAATCGTAAAATTTATTAAGGGTCTCTGTAGAATCATGTAAGGATTCTTGCGAAAAATCTAACGGGCTTCTGTAATGAGTTTTAAGTAGGGTTAATCGTACTACCTCACCATGATGTTTTTTTAAAACCTCATGTAAGGTTGTAAAATTTCCTAAACTTTTAGACATTTTTTGTCCGTCTACTACAATAAAATCATTATGTACCCAGTAGTTAGCAATAAAAGAATTGGCATTTTGTGTATTAGTAGAGCAACAAACACTTTGAGCAATTTCATTTTCATGATGTGGGAAAATTAAATCTTTACCACCGCCATGAATATCAAAATGTTCGCCAAGTAGGTCTTTTGCCATTGCCGAGCATTCAATATGCCAGCCTACCCTTCCATAACCCCAAGGAGAATTCCAACCACAGTTCTCGTCTTTTTTAGAAGGCTTCCAAAGAACAAAATCACTAGGATTTTTTTTACTATCAGCAACCTCAATTCTTACTCCTAAGAGCATTTCATCAAAAGACATTCCGCTTAATTTCCCATATAACGGATAAGATTTTACATCAAAATAAACATGATTATCAGCAACATAAGCATAACCTTTGTTAATAAGTTGCTCTATCATAACAATCATTTTTTCTATGTAATCGGTAGCCTTTGGTTCAAAAGTAGGGGTGAGAGCATTAATTTTTTTAATATCCTCATGGAAAGCAAGAGTAGTTCTTTGGGTTAAAGAATTTATATCTTCTTTATTAGCAATAGCTCGGCTGATAATTTTATCGTCCACATCGGTAATATTTCTAGCATAGCTAACTTGTGGATAGATATATTTTAATAATCTGTAAAGAGTATCAAAAACTACAACAGGACGAGCATTACCAATATGGATATAATCATAAACCGTAGGACCACATACATACATTTTTATATGTTGTGGATCTATAGGTTTAAATAACTCTTTAGTTTTAGATAAAGTATTAAAAAGATATAGCATATTTTAAATTAAATTCTTTAAACTAAGTTTTTTAAGCGATTTGTTAATCTTTCTTTACCAATTAAGCTAATTAAAGATTTAAAATCAGGACCATTTGCCACTCCACTAAAAGCTAATCTTAAAGGATGAAATAACTCTTTACCTTTTAAATTACTTTTTAATTTAATGCTATCTAGCCAAGCCGACCAAGTGTTCTCGGTAAAATCTTCTTGAGGCATAGTATCTAGGGCGATTTTTATAAGATCTTTATTTTCACAAGTAGTTTTTAAGTCATTAGAGTAAATAATATTATACCAGTTAGTAATATCTTTAAAATCTACAATATTATGTTTAATACCATTCCAGAAATCTTCATTAATATCAAGATTTAATAGTCTCTTAATCATAGCCTCCATTTCAGCAAAGCATCTAGTTTGTAAAATTTGTAAATTAATTTTAAGGAGCTTATCTTCATCAAATTTGGCTGAAGCACTATTATATTTTTCTAAATCAAAGTCTTCTACAATTTCTGCAATATTAGAATATACTTTGTCTCTTTCGCCAAGACCTAGCATGAATAAATAATTATTAATTGCCATTGGATGAATACCATCATTTCTTAAATTTCTAAGAGACAAAGCTCCATCTCTTTTAGAAAAACCTTCACCAGAATTGTTAGTAATTAAAGGTAGGTGGGCGAATGTTGGCACTTCTGCCCCTAAATACTGAAACATTTGGATTTGAATTGCCGTATTTACCACATGGTCTTCACCTCTTATAATATGGGTAATACCTGCAGAAATATCATCAATAACAGAGGTTAAAAGATATAAAAAGCTACCATCGTCCCGCATAACTACAGGATCGCTAATATGCTCTCCTTTAAAATTGATTTCACCTTTGATTAAATCTTTCCAAGCTATATCAGTATAAGATATTTTTAAGCGATAATAAGGTTTTCTGCCTTCACTTTCATATTTTTTAACTTCCTCAGCTGTTAATTTAAGGGCAGACCTATCGTAAATAGGTGGTTTTTTCATAGCTATTTGAAGCTTTTTTTTGTATTCAAGTTCTTGTGGAGTTTCATAACAAGGATATACAAGATTATCTTTTTTAAGTCTTTCTAAAAATTCGTTATAAACATCTAGCCTGTCAGATTGTTTAAATTCACTATCCCAAGAAATACCAAGCCAAGTTAAATCTTCGTGTGTACCATCTATATATTCTTGTTTAACTCTGCCGATATCAGTATCGTCTATTCTTAAGATGTAATCAGCAGTAATTTTTTTAGCTAAAAAATAGTTGAGAGTTGCCATCCTAGCATTACCTAAATGTAGATAACCAGTTGGGCTTGGAGCGAATCTTACTTTAAATTTATTACTACTCATTTTTACCTTTTAAAACCATCACTAATATTATATTGATAACTCTTACCAAACGGACGAGTGCTAATATTTACTCCCATTGCACTTTGTAATCTTTTATAATGGGAATTTTTTAATAATTTAAGTACCTTATTTACTAAGTTATTATCAAATAACTTATATAAATTTTCTAAGGACGAATTTTTTTCTATAATTTCATATAGTATAGCATCTAAGATATTATAATCCATTAGCGAATCTTCATCGTATTGATTTTCTTTTAATTCTGCCGATGGCTTTCTGGTAATTGCTTCTATTGGGATATTATTAAACTTTTCATTCATCCACTTGGCTAGCTCAAACACTTGAGTTTTATAAAGGTCTTTTAGTAGATTATAACCGCCACAGGTATCACCATACAGAGTACAATAGCCAGTTGCTATTTCCGATTTATTACCAGTAGTTAATACCATAAAATTATTATACTGGTTAGCATAGCTCATAAGAATCTGTCCCCGAATCCTAGCTTGGATATTATCTAAGATATTATTCTCTGCTAAATTTAGGTTGTTTTCTAAGGTCTTTATGTAAGATTCCACAAGATTATCTATAGGAATTTCTATAATTTTAATCCCCAAACTATTTTTAATATCCTCTATAATTTTATAAGATAGTTGGGAGGTATGTTTTGAGGGCATAGAAATTCCTAAAACATTCTCTGCACCTAGGGTTTCTTTAGCAATAGCAGCAGTAATGGTAGAATCTATTCCACCACTCATACCAATAATTACTCCTTTAAAATTACTGGCAGATAGAAAGTCTTTAAGCCCTAGTTGGATAGTTTCAAAAATTAATTGGTTTTTATTAGTAGTTTTTGGATTGCTAGGCTGTTCGGTAGAAATAATCTTTTTACTACCAACATCTTTAACTTCAAAATGTAGAGAATCTTCCTTTGCATGGAGCATATATTTACACATACCTATAGAATCTCTCACAAAAGAATTACCGTCAAATATTACATCATCAACCCCACCCACTAAATTTAAATATAAAACTGGAGCAGGAATAATTTCTTGAGCCTGTTTAACAATAGCTAAACGGGAATCTTGTTTGCCGATTTCAAAAGGTGAAGCATTAATACTTATTATTAAATCAATCTTTCCTTTTGAGATTAAAAGATTATAAGCATTATGATTTTTTATATTTTTCAGTAAGTCGGTGTGCCACATATCTTCGCACACAAATATTGCAACATATTTTCCCTTAATTGCAACAAGATTATCACAGGGTTTAGTGCTAAAATAGCGATATTCGTTAAACACTCCATAATTAGGAAGTTTATTTTTATAGATAATGTTCTGGATTTTGCCATTTTCTATTACTAAAGCCACATTATAGATTTTATTATCTTCAAACCATACGGTCCCTAAAATTAGAGCTGGGGCTTTATCTTTAGTATGATAGATAATAATATTTATATATTTTTTAATTTCTTCTTGGAAATTTGGCGATTGTATATTATCAAGAGGAGAATATCCGCATAAGGCTAGCTCAGGAGTAATCACAATATCACTACTAGAATTATCATAAAAACTTAAGATTTTATCACAATTAGCTTCAATATTTCCTAGTTGTGGCTTCATTTGTAAAGCGGATGCTTTTAGCATTTATTTCCCCTGTAATTGTAAAAGTTTTTCTTGCCATTTTTTTATTAAAAATTCTCTGCCTACTTTAACTGATAGCTTTCCATTGTAAGAAATTACATCAGCGGTTGTATAAGTATCGCTCCAATTTTGTGGAATATAAGAGCCAGTACCGACACTAGAGATAGGAGCATTAATTTTAGACATCAGCAAACATTTTTTAAGGTTAAACCCAGAAGAAACAATAATTTTTACATTGTTAAATCCAGCTTTATCTAACTTTTCTCTTAAATAAAAAATTGCAGCTCCACTTACTCCCATTCCTACTAAATAGTCTATTTCTTCTTCATCTTTATAATCATGAAAAGCCGATGGTATATATTTTTCTATAACCGCATAAGATTTATGGGAATCTAGCCCTTCTAAATACCTGTTGCCGTGTGTATCTATACGAACACTTAAGTTTCCGCTATAAGCTAAATCTTTAAAGTGTTCGCATAATTCTAAGGTATCGGTGATTTCTTTACCGAAGTAATCTACTAAAATGCTCATAGTCTTAGGCTTAAAGCTATTATAATACATTTTTGCAGCATTGAGGGTTGAACCAGCATAACCAATTAAGGCATGAGGCATAGTTCCAAAACCCTCTTTTGTATTAAAAAGATGAGCAGTAGCATCGTTACTACTGCCGATAAATCCTAATGAACCTTCATTTATAGCTACTTTTGAACCAACCGAAGATCCATATTCACAAGCATAAACCATATTTTCATCAACACAGTGCCTTGCTAACATAGAAATAAAATTCGCCTTCGGCAGAGCCTTTGCCATACTGTAAGCATTCCAAGCACATAGGCAAGATAGCCCAACTTTTTGTAAAACAAGGGTTTCTAATTCTGATAATTCTTTAAGAGATCCTTCTATAAAAAATAAAGGATCACCAGCTCCGACTTTATCGCCTTCTTTAAAATTTTCATAAACAGTAAAATTATATCCTAAGGATTTTTTAATCTCGTTTAAAAAATCAATCGCAATTTTTACTGCATAAATAGAAGGTTTGCGAACAAAAAATCCGTAAACAACCTCAACATCACCATTATCAGCTACAATTTTAGAGGTGTTGCTGAAATATTTATCGGTATGTTGTTTTATAAAATCAAGAGTTATTTTCATAAACTTTCTCTAGTTTTGTATTAATTTTGCTAGTAATTTAGCGATTGTAAAAGATTGCTCTTTATTTAGCCTTGGATCACACAAGGTTTCATATTTTTCACCGATATTTCGCATACTGCCATCTACACATTCGTAAATATCTTTTGGTGAATTCTCTAAATGAATTCCTCCAAATTTTACCTTATGTTTGTAAAGAATTATAGCAAAATCAGTGATTTCTTTAATAATATCTGTAAGATTTCTAACTTTATAATTGTTGCTATCTTTATAAGTATTACCATGCAGAGGATCGCACATCCATATTACATTAAGGTTAGTATTTTTTACTTCTTGTAAAAGATTTTCTAAATAAAGGTGAGTGTTTTTAACTCCCATCCGATTAATTAAAACTATTTTGCCAGGTATATTTTCAGGATTTAATAATCTAATTATTTTTATTAAATCGGCTGAGCTAATATTATGGCTAATTTTTATGCCAACAGGGTTAGAAATTCCTCTTAAATATTCCACATGGCTACTATTTAAGAATCTAGTTTTTTCACCTAGCCATAGCATGTGAGCAGAAGTATTATAATATTTACTGTTTATTAATCTAGTAAACCCTTCCTCGTAATGTAAATTAAGAGCCTCATGAGAGGTAAAAATTTCTTGATTAAATTTTTGCATTATATCATAAGTTCTTTTAGATACATCCGCAGAAAGGAGCATTCTGCTAGCTTTAATTTCACGATTCATATAATCGTGAAACATATCACCTTTATACACTAAGGTTTTTTCATCATTAATGATCTCAAAATCTTCGCTTCTAGGTTTAGAATACTGACCAGCGATTCGTCCTATTTTAATGATATTTAAAGATTCTGGAAAATAACGGCAAACTTCTTCTATAAAGTTTACTCTGCTAAAAATATCTTCTTTAGTAGCATTTGCAAAAAGTTCAGCACATTCGCCCATTTGCATAATAAAATAATTAGAATCATTAACTTTAGATAGCAATAAAAGTAGCTCATCAATACTTTTAGAATCAACAATGGAATCTTTTTTTGCTAATTGAGTTTTAATATCAGTAATATCTTCATGATATTTTGGCATATGTTTTGTAGTAAAATTTTGCCAAGAATTAATAGACCAAGCCATTTATTAGTACATCTCGTATTCTTCAAGATCCTCATAAGATGGTTTTTGGTTATTATCTTTGTATTTATTTAAAATAAACAATAAAGAATGCTTTTTTATGTTTAAAGTTTCTAAATTTAAAGCACTTCTTGATGTTTTTCTACAGGCTTTTATAAAATATAAATATTTTCTCTTAAAAGAGGGCATTTCTTTTTTATAAAGAAAAGATAATAAACTTAATTTCCACCAAGAAATAGAGGATATTTCGTGTAATTGTTTGGTATCAATTATAACATTATCGTTTATATAGTCAATATTTGTACTCTTATAACTACCAATTTCAAAATCAGCTTTTTGATAAGTATTATTTTCTATTAAGTTTAGTATAGCTTCTATTAAACTATTTTTATCTATGTAAGAAAAATTTTCTTTATAACGAAATATTTTATTAGAAATCTTATAAAGCTCTTCAATATCCTGAATAAGACTATCTTGCTGTGAAAAAATCAAAGGAGTATAAAGAGTTAAGTGGTTATTAAAATTTTGTTCTGCATATTTTTCGTATTTTTTAATATCTTTGTAAAAAGATCTAACTCTATCGTCGTTAAGTAAAGGTAGAATATCTATTACTTTAGTTTCGCATTCAATAAGTTTAAGAATATTTTTATAAAATGAGAGATTTTTTTTGATTTTCTTAATACTGCTTGGAGAAATCATAAAAAAGGTATTAATAATTACATCGGCTTTATTAAGGATATCCTTAATTTTAGTATCATGGATATTAAAGTAACTAATCCTATTTAGGGTATCTTTAATAAACAAACAAGATTCACTATCTTCAATTACAATGCTAATAGTATAGTTTTGTTCTAAAAGATTGGTGATTAAATCTGTTAAAATTGCCTGATTACTGCCTAAGATAACTATTTGTTTTTTTATAAACATTCTTTTTTAATTCGTTTATTTAATAAATAATATCATATATAATAATAGATACTATTTTTTTATTAAACAAAGGTTAAAATATATACCATGCAAGAAATTAAAATTCTATTCCATAAAAATGATTTACCATCTGCTGATATAATAGTTGGTAAAAGTATTGCCATAGATACCGAAACTATGGGTTTAGAACTCTCAAGAGATAGATTATGTTTATTGCAATTAAAAGATGAAAGCAATACTATTCATTTAATTCAGTTTGAAAGAGGTAAATATAATTGTCCTAACTTAAAACAAGTTTTAAAAAATAAAGAAATTAATAAAATTTTCCATTATGCTAGATTTGATGTTCTTGCTATTTATACTTATTTAGGAGTGCTTTGTGAAAATATTTTTTGTACGAAAATTGCTTCTAAACTAGCCAGAACTTATACTAACAAACATGGTTTAAAAGAACTATGTAAAGAATTTTTAAATGTAGAGTTACAAAAAGAACAACAATCATCAAATTGGGGAGCTTCTGAGATTAATAATAAGCAACAGGCTTATGCTGCTGATGATGTTTTATATTTACACGAATTAAAAGAAAAATTAACTACTATGCTAAAACAAGAGAATCGTT
The DNA here is from genome assembly GCA_031256515.1 of Alphaproteobacteria bacterium. GTDB lineage: Bacteria > Pseudomonadota > Alphaproteobacteria > WRAU01 > Hepatincolaceae > WRAU01. The sequence continues at coordinate 30,648 of JAIRQL010000018.1, read as the reverse complement.
TAAGTATTGCCATGTCTTGTTTTAATTTCTTACCAACGAGGGCGGTATTAGATGCTCTTCGTTTTAATGAAGATAACGATATTTTTAAACATTAAAGGTCAATAGATGTTTACAAGTGAACAGATTTTAAATTTAGGAAAAAAAATTATTCAAACAGAATTAGAAGGTATTGCCTTACTAAGAGATAATCTCTCTGTGGAATTTACCCATGTTTGTAATTTATTACTAAATAACAAAGGTAGAGTTATTATTACAGGAATGGGGAAGTCGGGGCATATTGGAGCTAAAATTGCAGCTACATTAGCTTCTACAGGAACTTCTAGTATTTTTGTACATCCTGCTGAGGCTCTGCATGGTGATTTAGGTATGATAGAAAAGAACGATATAGTAATTGCTCTTTCTAATTCTGGCAATACCGTTGAGTTGCAAGGAATCATTAATTATACCCAAAGATTTAATATTCCTTTAATTGCTATTACTTCTAATAAAGACAGTGAATTAGGAAAAAATGCTAAATATGTTTTAGAGTTGCCAAAAGCCTCTGAGGCTTGCTCGCTAGGGTTAGCTCCTACTACTTCTACAACTAATACTTTAATACTAGGTGATGCGATTGCAATTACCTTACTTGAAATGAAAGGTTTTTCTGCCGAAGATTTTAGAGTATTCCATCCTGGAGGTAGTTTAGGATCTAAATTATTAAAAATTGCTGATATAATGCACCAAGGTAATGATGTTCCACTGGTAAAATCAGATGTAAGTATGGATAAAGCAATAATTGCTATTACCTCTCATAAATTTGGCTGTGTTGGAATATTAAATAATAGTGGTGAAATTATTGGAATTATAACTGATGGTGATATTAGACGGCATATGTCTTCTGATTTCTTACATAAAAAGGTAGACGAGGTTATGACTAAGAATTTTGTATCTATTACTCAAGATACAAATACATCTAAGGCTTTATTAGCAATGGAAAATAATAAGGTTACGAATCTTTTTGTTATAGAAGATAAAAAGCCTGTAGGGATAATTCATATTCATGATTTATTAAAGCTAGGGGTGATGTAATCTTGAATGATTCCCAAAAAGAACACAGGAAATATCTCTTAAGAAAAAAAATAACTAGTTATAGTTTAAAGATTTTTTTAATAGTATTAATTATATCTTTATGTGTATGGATAGGTATTAGCTTATTTTCAGGTAAAGGTAGAAGTTTGTTTTTTAATTTAGTTGCTTCTAACTTATTAAATATAGATGTTAAGCCAGCAGTTTTATCTGGAATTACAGACAAGGGTTTAAAATATAATATTACCTCTGAAACTATAGAGAATTACATCTCTAACTTTTTTTATAAAAGTAATATTAATTTTGCTAGACCAACTATTAAATTAGAATTAGATAATGGTAATACAATTAATATTAAAGCAAGAAGAGGTCAATTTGATGAACAGAAGAATCTTTTTTATCTAAAAGATAAAGTAGAACTTCTTAGTAGTGATGGAGCATATTTAGAAGCATTATTAATTACTTTAAATATTGCTAGAGCTGAAATTTATACGGATCAAAAGATCATTGCCAGAGATGGTGATAATTTCTTTTATTCTAAAGGATTTATTCTCCATGATAACTTTAATAAGCTAACAATTTATGGACCAATTGTTGTATCTGATATTGATATTATTGCAGAAAACTTATATAGATATGATATTTTTAATAACATTTATTTAAGAACTACTGGCAATGTTTTTGTTGATAACAAGTTAAGAATTATTTCTACAGATTCACCGTTTTTTGGCTATAGAAATAGTATAAGATATGCTGCAGATTCTTTTAAAGCCAATTATATTAGTATTAATGGATTTAGAAATACTAGCAATTCTTTAGAAAATTTTACAAGAATTGAAATGCTAAATAATGTGGTGGTTCATGATAGTAAAAACGATGGTACTTTAAAGGGTGATAAATATATCTACGATGTGCTTAAGGGTATAATGATATTAACATCTAAAGATAAGCTCACAACTTATGAAGATAGAAAATATTTTGTTAGTGTTAAAGATAGGTTTGAATTTAATACCAAAGACAATACTATTGTAGCAAGAGGTAATCCCCATTTAATTACCAAAAATGATAATAATAAAAATTATGATATTAAAGCAGGTTTAGTTTATGCCAAGTTAAAGCCTGTAAGTAATGAAATAGACTATGCAGAGATTTTTGATAATATTGTTATAAAATCTCATGATAATTCAGTAATTTATGCAGACTATGGTTATTTAGATTATGCGAAAAATATCTTATCCTTAGAAGACAATGTAAGAATTGTAGATTCTCAAGGAAATACCGTAGAAGGTTGTAAAATAATTTTAGATATTCAAAGCGGACAAACTAAGCTAATTAAATGCGATGATCAAGAAGATATTGCCACTACAATAACTAGAAAACAAAAATAAGAAAAATGAATAAAAGACAGATAATTATTTCAAATATTAAAAAAAGATTTGGCAAAAGAGAAATCCTAAAAGGTATAGATGCTAATTTAGATAATACCGAAGTAGTAGGGTTATTAGGTCCTAATGGTTCTGGGAAAACTACTCTTTTTTACATTATCGCAGGGCTATTATATCCAGAAGAAGGCAGTGTTATGCTAGATGGATTTGATATTAAAGAATATCCTATGTATAAAAGAGCAAGATTAGGAATTGGCTACTTGCCACAAGATGTTTCTATTTTTAGAGGCATGACCGTTGAAGAAAATATAGATACCATTTTGCAGATTTATTACAAAGATAAAAAAGAAAGATTGACTAAATTAGATGAAATTATAGAAGATTTTTCCATATCTCATATTCGTAAATCCTCTGCCCTTGCTCTAAGTGGTGGAGAACGTCGCCGTGTAGAAATAGCCAGAACTATAGCTAGTAGCCCAAGTTTTGTTCTATTTGATGAACCATTTGCAGGGGTAGATCCAATAGCTGTGAGTGATTTAAGAGACCTAATCATTTCTTTAAAAAAACAAAATATTGGGGTTTTAATAACCGATCATAATGTGATAGAAACTCTAAATATTGTGGATAGAGCCTATATTTTACATGATGGAAAAATAATTTTTCAAGGTAATAAAGAAGAGATTATGAGTCATGAGGGAGTTCGTGAGGTTTACTTAGGCGACAGTTATTAAAATTGAATATTATGAGTTTTTACGTTGTCGTCTTACTGCTTGTGTATGTTTATACACTTCACAGTAAGTCTCCTAGTAAAATTCTCATACTATTCAATTTTATTTAACACTATTGAATAAGCCTCAAGCTATTACCTTTTATCAAATAAACATTATTGAGCTTTTAAAAGCTAATAGTTTTTGCTTTTCGTCTTGAAACAAACGGAGATTTTCATGATTTACACTTTAACACTTAATCCTGCTGTGGATTATTTCTTGCAAGTTAATGATTTCAACGAGGGTGGATTAAATATAGCTAGCTCTAGTAATATCATCAGTGGTGGTAAGGGGATTAATGTCTCGTTGGTATTAAGCAATCTCCAAGTTCAAAGTACCGCATTAGGATTTTTAGGTGGCTATACTGGTAATATAGTTTTAAAAACTTTAACTGAAAAAAATGTAATAACTGATTTTACAGAGGTTGATGCTAATACTAGAATAAATATTAAGTTGTATAATCAAAACACAGCTAAAGAGACTGAAATTGCTGGAATTTCACCAAAAATTACTGAAAATCAAATTGATAATTTAATAAATAAAATTACTAACATTCTTAAAGAAAGGGATGTTTTGGTATTAGCTGGCTCAATTCCATCTTCAGTAGTGCCGAATATCTATAAAATAATTTCACAAAAAGTAAATCTGCAAGTTAAGATAATTCTTGATACCAGAGGAAACCTCCTCAAGGAGAATATCCATAATAATTTTTTGATTAAGCCAAATAAAGTTGAGTTAGAGGAAATGTTCCAAATTTCTTTCAATAATACTGAGGATATTGTAAAAGCCTGCGATTACTTTTTTCAGCAAAATGTATCTAATATAATTGTTTCTATGGGGGCAGAAGGGTCTTTATTTATTAATAAAAATCATGTTTATCAGGCTTTACCTATTAAGCTAGATGTAAAAAATTCAGTAGGAGCAGGGGATTCTATGGTAGCAGGTTTTATTTATGGAGTGGCTCATAATAAATCTCTTGAGGATTGTTATCGTTTTGCTGTGGCTAGTAGTCTAGCTACTATATCTGGTGAAGGTTTAGCAACTATGGAAAAATTAAATAATTTTTATTCGCAAATTAAAATTCAACAAATAAAGTAAGAGTGTTTATGAAAATATCAGATTTATTAAATAAAAACTGCATAATTTTAGATTTAAAGGCAAAAACTAAAAAAGAAATAATTTTAGAAATGGCAGAAACTTTAAAACAAGATAATCTTTTAAATAATTACGATGGTTTTGTTTTAGATGTTCTAAAAAGAGAAGAACTTACTAGTACAGGAATTGGCGATGGTCTAGCCATCCCGCATGCTAAGAGTTCGTTTGTTAATAAAACTTCTATAGTTTTTGCAAGAAGTAGAGGCGGGGTAGATTATCAGGCTTTAGATGGGAATCCTGTTAAATTGTTTTTTATGTTAGCAGTTAAAGATGGTGATTCTGTAGAGCATGTTGATATTTTAGCTCATTTATCTAAATTATTTTTAAATCAAGATTTTTCGCAAAGTTTATTACAAACTCAATCTGTAGATGAAGTATTAACAATTATAAATAAGTTTGAATCTGCTGATAACTCTGCTAAAGATAGTTTACCAAATATTAGTGATGATTTTATTGTAGCCGTAACTGCTTGCCCTACTGGAATCGCTCATACCTATATGGCAGCCGAAGCCCTTGATTTAGCTGCTAAAAAACTTAATGTAAAAATTAAAGTAGAAACTAATGGAGCCTCAGGGGTGGGTAATATTTTAAGTTCGGAAGATATTAAACAAGCTAAAGGAGTTATTTTAGCGATTAATCGTAATGTAGAAACTGCTAGATTTAACAATAAACAATTAATTCAAGTAGGAGCAGGTGAAGCTATCAAACAAGCTGAGCAATTAATTACAGATATTTTAAATAATAAAGGAAATATTTATAAAGAAAATTCTAGCAATACAGAATCTACAGCTTCTACAATTGGTGGAGGAATCTACAAGCATTTAATGAGTGGAGTTTCTTATATGCTACCGTTTGTAATTAGTGGTGGGATACTAATTGCACTAGCTTTTTTAATAGATAAAATAGGCGGAGTAGAGGCAGGGTCAGCCTTTGGTAGTACCACAAAATTAGCACAAATGTTTATGACTGTAGGTGGTTCAGCTTTTGGATTTTTTGTTCCTATTTTAGCAGCTTTTATTGCCTTTAGTATTGGGAATCGTGCCGCTTTAGCCTCTGGATTTGTGGGTGGAGGTTTAGCTTTATCTGGTGGTTCTGGCTTTTTAGGAGCAATTGTTGCAGGCTTTTTAGCAGGATATATAACTCTTTGGTTGATTAAAGTATGTTCTAAATTACCAAAAAGTTTAGATGGAATTAAATCCATCCTTATTTATCCAGTTTTAAGTGTTCTAATTGTTGGTTTATTAATGGTAGTTTTATTTAATACCCCAATGAAATTTATTAACGAAGGAATCTTAAATTGGTTAAATACACTAGGGGGAACTAACAGAATTTTATTAGGATTGCTCTTAGGTGGAATGATGGCGGTAGATATGGGTGGTCCTGTAAACAAAGCTGCCTATGTTTTTGGAGTAGCCTCATTGAGTAGTGGTAGTTCTGAGGTGATGGCAGCAGTAATGGCAGGTGGTATGACTCCACCTTTAGGAATTGCCCTAGCTACAACCTTCATAAAAAATAAATTTTCTAAAGAAGAAAGAGAAGCAGGGAAATCTAACTATGTAATGGGCTTAAGTTTTATTACCGAAGGAGCAATTCCATTTGCCGCAAGCGATCCACTTAGAATAATTCCTTGCTTTGTAGTAGGTAGTAGTATAGCTGGAGCTTTAACCATGATGTTTCATATATCCTTACCAGCGCCACATGGTGGAATTGTGGTGATGTTTTTATCAAGTAATCCTTGGCTTTATATTTTAGCGGTTTTAGTGGGAGCGGTGATAACTGCGGGATTAGTAGGAATTCTCAAAAGAACCCCAGAGAAAAGTTAATATCTTTGGTTTCTATTTAGTTGGTTTACTGCTCATGTATTAATCATACACCTTGCAGTAAACCGCCTTAATATAAACCGCAGAATTTAAACCATGCGAAGCATTAAGCTCGGTTCTAGCTCAGCTTTGCTGAGGTAAAACCTCAAGCTATTAACTTTTTGGAAGTTTAAGCAAACTTTTTATTTTTTAGGTATATAGTATTTTATTCAGCGATACTACTACTTTTTAGTAGCATAGGGATGCCATTTTCTATAGGAAAAAATACTTTAGCTTTTGGTGAGTAGAACATATTTTTTTTCTCATCATAAGTTAATTCACCACCAGAAATTGGGCATTGTAAAATTTCTGTTAATTTAATTAGTTCTTTTTTTTGCATATTTTTCTCAATATTTTCTTAAAAATTTAATTATTTAATAAAATTATAAGCATAGTTAAAACAACTTGCAATTTTAAATTTTTTACATTAATATTGTAGTAGCTGATGTAAATTAGTTTTTATTAAGCGGGTATAGCTCAGAGGTAGAGCGCAACCTTGCCAAGGTTGATGTCGAGGGTTCAAATCCCTTTGCCCGCTCCAATTTCAGTTTTCTTATTTATTCAAGATAAATGCTACCATTTTTTTATAATTTTATTGTCCTAATAGATGATTTATTGTATAGTAAATATTAATAATTTATTAACTATTTGATAAACACTGAGAAAAATGGAAAGAATCTATGAATTCTAAGCAACAATTAGGGCAATTTTTCACCACTAATACTTTCATGATTTTAAAGGGGTTTGCCGAATTTATTGTTAATAAAAATCTTACCGATCCCTTTGCAGGAAATGGTGATTTATTAAATTGGGCTTCACAAAATGGAGCTAAGTCGGTTATTGGTTATGATATAGATAAGAATTATGTAGATAATAAAAGAGTATTTTTTAATGATAGTTTATTGAATCCAAAAAAATATGACTTTGTTTTAACTAACCCACCATATTTATATCAGAATAAGCTACAAAATAATACAATTTTAAAAGATTCTAAACATACAGATTTATATCAGTTATCCCTTGAAAAAATTATGAATTCTAATGAGGGAATAGTTATTGTTCCTATTAATTTTTTATCGGCTAATAATTCTAAATATATACGAGAAATATTTTTATCTAAATTTGAAATTATTAAAGCTAATTATTTTACAGACCAAGTTTTTAATGATACCACCTATAATGTAATTGCTTTTTATTATAAAAAGAAAACATATATAAAGGAAAATATAGAGTTTGATTTTATAATCTATCCGCAAAATAAACATACGAAACTTAAGCTATCTGCTAAATTTAATTGGCAAATTGGTGGAGATTTTTTACATAAAATTAAATATACTCCTAAGAAAATAAATATTACAAGGTTAGAAGAAGATCATCTTATTTCTGGGAATCTTAAAGTTAAAGCTGCTTATAATCATCTAAATAATGTTAAAGAATTTAATGTTGATGAGGCTACTCATAAAAAAATTACAAATAATATTCTTATGCTTAAAGCTATAGATACAGGAAGCAGAGGTGGTGAAATTTGTTTAAGTGATATTAGAAAATATGGGTATGAGGCTCTTGTTAGTCTTAAAACTTCAAGAAACCAAATACATCTTATCTTTGATGATAATATAGAAATTAAAGTACAAGAGGAACTTATTGAACTTTTTAATATTGAATTAAAAAATCAAAGAGATAACTATCATTCTCTTTTTATGACAAACTTTAGAGATAAAAATCGTAAAAGAATTTCATTTAAATTTGCTTATGACTTTATAAATTATCTATATTTTAACAAACTTAAAGATTCACAAAAGAATGATAAAATCCAACCTGCATTATTTTAATTATTCTATAAAACATAAGGAAAGTTTAGATACAAGGTATATGTTTTTATTACCAGATAAAGATATTAATAAATATATAGATACCACTAAATCTATAAAGGAATATCTTACCACAATTAAAGTGCTAGAAAATAAAGGTAATAATGCTGATGAAATTTATAAAGATTTATTCAATCTTTCAAAGACAAAATATGCTAGTAAAAGTGAATTAAATTGTTTTATTAATGCTTGTGATTCTGCAACTTCTACAATTAAAGATATAAATATATTTAAAGAAATAATTCAATTATATTTTAAACATAGAGAATTTAATACTGAAAGCACACCTGCTGAGTGGATACAAGCAATAATTGATAAAGGTAGCTCAAGAGGAAGTGGAAGTCTAGGTGAAGACAAATTAGTAGATTTAGCCATTCAACAAGATTTTATTTTTACAGATAACTGGGATGATTTCCTAAATATAGATAAAGCTATTGCAAAATTTTCTAAAAATAATTTTGATTTAAATAATGTTAAAACTAAGCTAGGGATTGATTTAAATTTTAATTCTCAAGGTAAAATGCTTGATATAATATTTAAAAACAGAGATAACTTTATGTTTATTGAGGCAAAACATCTTAAAGAAGGAGGTGGCTCTCAAGACAAGCAAATTAAAGAGTTAATAGATATAATTGCCAAAACTCCTAATAAAAACAATGTATATTATGGAGCATTTTTAGATGGGGTATATTCTAATATTCTTTTAGATATTACCGAAGAAAATATATCAAATCCCAATACCATGAATAAACTGGGTAATAATAAGGTTACTTCTCAAAAAATTGATATTATAAAAACACTCTCTCAAAACTCAACATCATTTTGGTTTAATACTGCAGGGATTACAGAGTTTTTAAAAGATTTTTAAATAACTGTTTTATCTAACTGTTCTTTACTATATAATTTATATTGTATTAAAAATAAAAAATGGAGTAGAATTATGAGTAACGGCTTAAGATTTTCTTACGGGACTTTATCAAAAGAGGCTTATGATGGTTTCCTTGCCACAAACAAAGCATTAGAGAAAAGCAGTGTAGGAAAAGAGCTTATTGAGTTAATCTACTTACGAGTTTCACAAATCAATGGTTGTTCTTTTTGTTTAAAAATGCATACTTCATCTTTAAAGAAAGAAGGCATTTCTGAGAGTAAACTTGCAAGTCTTGCTGGATGGCATGCTAGCGAAGAGTTCAGTGATCGTGAAAAAGTTGCTTTAACTTGGGCAGAATCTTTAACTTACATTAATAAAACTCATGCTCCTGATAAAGATTTTGAGTTGGTAAAATCTCATTTTAATGATACTGAAATATCTGATATAACTTTTGCAGTGGCTTTAATGAATGCATTTAATAGATTAGCTATTAGTGCCAGACAATAGCTTTTTACTTATCAACACTTTGTTGTCCTTATAAAACATATATAAGGACAACTTATAAAAAATCTTCAATTTGTTAGTTTTTAATGTTATTATAAGACATTCATTCTCTTAACTAATAAAAAGTGATAATTATGGCAGATAATAAAGATTTTTTTACAAATTTTGGGTTCAAAAAAGTTCCATTTAAAGAAAAAGCTAAATTAGTAAAAGATGTATTTGATGGTGTTGCTACCAATTACGATATTATGAACGATGCTATGAGTCTTGGTATTCATCGTTTATGGAAAAAAGAAATTATAAAAATGATAACAGCTACCAATACAAAAACTTTACTTGATGTAGGGGGTGGTACTGCGGATATTTCTTTAGAATTTATAGAGCATGGTGGCGAGTTAGCATATGTTGTAGATATTAACGACAACATGCTTCAGGTCGGTCAAGATAAAGCTCTTAACAGAGGTTATGTTTCCTCCCTTGAATTTATTTGTAGTAATGCCGAAGAATTACCGTTTAAAGATAATTCAATGGATTGTTATACTACTTCTTTTTGTATTAGAAATGTTAGCGATATTCAAAAAGCCCTTAATGAGGCTTATAGAGTTTTAAAACCAGGCAGTAAGTTTTTTTGTTTAGAATTCTCTAAGGTAGAAAATCAACATATTGCAAAAGCCTATGATATATGGTCGTTTAAGGCTATTCCTAAAATTGGCGAACATATAGCTAAAAATAAAGATGCTTATCAATACTTAGTAGAAAGTATTAGAAAATTCCCACCACAAGAAGAATTTGCCTCTATGATAAGAAAGGCAGGTTTTAAAGAAGTTGGATATAAAAACTTAAATTTTGGTATTGCCTGTATTCATTATGCTGAAAAAATTTAATATTAGGTGATAGTATTATGGCTTTATTAAGATTTATTCATTTAGGTTTATTATTTGTAAGATATAACTGTTTTTTTATATTAGGATTATTAAACTCTAAATGGCTATTTTTATTTAATATTCTTTATAATAAAAAATCGCAAAAACAAGCGGTGCGATTTGCCAAATTTTTATCAGCAGCTGGACCAGTTTTTATTAAACTAGCACAACTTATGTCTACAAGGGTAGATTTATTCAGTGAGGTTTATTTAGAAGAATTAAAAAAACTACGAGATAAAGTTAAACCAATTCCTTATAAAAAAATTGTTAAAGTTATTGAGGCAGATTTTGGAGCAAAGATAGAAGAAATTTTTTTAGAAATTAATAAAGAAGCAATAGCTTCGGCTTCGGTAGCTCAAGTTCATAAGGCTAAATTGCTAGATGGCAGTGAGGTTATTGTTAAAGTTATTAAACCTAAGACCACAAAATTATTTAAGCAAGATATTGCCCTATTAAAAATCCTTTTTTCAATTTTGCAAAATACTTCTAAAAGAGGAAAAACTTCTAAACCTCTTAGAATAATTAATCACCTAGAAGATACCATGAAGCTAGAGCTAGACTTAAGATTTGAAGCCGCAGCGATGGACGAATTAAAAGAAAACTTTAATGGTGAAAGCTATGTTTACATTCCTAAAGTTTATTGGAATTATGTTAGTGAATCTTGCTTGGTAGAAGAATTTATTAATGGAGTTTCTCTTAATAATATTTATACTTTAAAACAAGGTAATTATAGTTTAGATAAAATTACTAGGAATCTGGCAACAATTTTCTTTTTACAGGTATTACAAGATGGTTATTTTCATGGAGATATGCACTCAGGAAACATTTTTGTTTTGCCTGATGAGGTAATATGTTTTGTAGATTTTGGTATTATGGGGAGAATATCGCCATCTTTAAGGAAATATCTTTTTGATGTATTCACTGCTTTTGTCAATAAAGATTATAAAAAAGCGGCAGAAATTCACTTTAAAGCTGGTTGGGTGTCTTCTAAGTATAATGTAGATGATTTTGCTTTAGCCTGCCGTTCTATTATGGCAAAGCTCTTAGATAAACCACAAAAAGATATTAAAATTGGTGAATTATTAAGGCAACTTTTTATTATATCTGGTAATTTTGAAATGGAGATTCAAGAGGATCTTTTATTATTACAAAAAAACCTTATGTATCTAGAAAATCTCGGTAGAGTTTTAAGTCCTGATGAAAATTTATGGATGATGTCTAAGGAAATTATTGCAGAAAATATTAATACCCACCAAGCATTTAAAGAGTCTTTAAAAGATAAATATCATAATTTTTTAGTTGATTTAGATAGTATAAAAAATAGTTTTATTAATCGTAATCAAATATTGCAAGAAAACAATAATATATTATTAAATAATTCTAAGTGGTATAAAAGATTCTTTGTATTGGTTGTTATTATTATTGTATTATTAATATTAAAATAGGTGAATAATGAATCAGGTAGATGTTAAAATAATAGTTGAAGATTCCGCTAAAGATTTAGGGATTCCTTCTTATGCCAGCGAAGGCTCGGCAGGTGTAGATTTAAAAGCAAATATTTTTGAAGATATAACTTTAAAACCTCAAGAAAGAGTTTTAATTCCAACAGGTATATTTATGGAGTTGCCATCTTCTTTTGAAGCTCAAGTTCGTTCTCGTTCAGGGTTAGCTATTAAAAATGGTGTTGTAGTACTTAATTCACCAGGAACTATAGATAGTGATTATCGTGGTGAAATTAAAGTAATTTTAGCTAATTTCTCAAGTGATTCTTTTATTGTTAAAAGAGGGGATAGAATTGCTCAGATGGTTATAAATACTTATGTTAAAGCTAATTTTTTTATTGGAACATTAAATGATACAAATAGAGGTAGTGGTGGTTTTGGTTCTACAGGAGTTTAATAAAATTCAACACTGTTGGATTTAAGGGTTTAATGAATTTGAATAAGTTGTTAAGTATATTTTTTCGTAGTTATTTTTATAAGAAGTTTTTTTTAAATAAAAAATATAATTTATTTAAAAATTCTATAGATTTGTCTATTTTAGATAGTATCAATTATAACGGGCATTCTATTTTATATGATGAAATAGATGTTTTTGGTAAAAAATACACAGTTAAAGAGTTTTTAAATATAAAAATTTTATCTTCAGCAGTTTTAGCTTATCTTCATAGCTTTTATTGGCTAGCTAATTTAAAAGCTCTAGGGACAGTTAAAGCTCAAGATAAGGCTTATAATTTGATTGAATCTTGGAATTCAAAGTTTGGAAGTTTTAACATGGAAACTTGGAGTGAGGAAATTCTTGCTGAAAGAGTTTTTCAAATGACTCTTTATGGTTCTTTTGTAATAAAAGATAGAGATGATATTGCCAAAGCAGAAATTAAAAATATCATAAATATTAATATTAATCATTTGATTAATTTATATAAACTGCATAAATTAAAACTTTATAGATTGCAAAATAAATTGAAGATTGCTAAGGCTTTAATTGTTGTTGTTCTTTCTGTAAAAGCAGATAAACTTAGTAAAAGTCCTCTTATTGAAAGGTTAATTCGTAAAATTGATCTAGATATTAAAGAAAATATTTTTAATGATGGCGGGCATACTTCAAGGAATCCTAGTGTTGCTTTAGCTTATTTAGAAGATTTACTACAAGTATACTATCTACTTAAAGATACAGAGAACTATAATATTGATTTTATCAGAGCTACTATAGATAGAATTTCACTTTTTATTAGAAGTATGCGGCATCCTGATGGTCGTTTAGCTATATTTAATGGCGGACATGAATCTACCAAAACAAAAATAGATTATCTTTTAGCTCTTAGTAATATTTCAACTAAACCTTCAATGGTATTAAGAGATAGTGGCTATACTAAATTAGTTTCAGCTAATGCCTCAATAATTTTTGATGTTGGTGCAAGGGTTAAAAATAATAATTCTTTACTATCTTGTGAAATTGTAATCAATGATAAAAAAATTATTACTAATTTAGGCAATAATATTTTTGATATTAATTACTCATTTTTACATAACGAGCAAGCAGCTAGGATATATAATTCTTGCCTAGTATTAAAAGTTAATAATAAAATACTTTCTTTTGATTTATCGGAATCTAACTTGAAAGTAGAAAGACGATCTGAAGATAATTGGGATATTATTAAATTTATTTATGGCGGATTTAAGAACTTAGGTATAACTTATTATAAAACCATATATATTTCTAAAAAAGGATATACCTGTATTTTAGGTGAAGATATGATCTCTTTACAAAAAGATTCAGATATGATTATAGAAGAAGCCTCTTTAAGATTCCATCTATCACCAGATATAAAATCAGTAGAGCTATATAAAAAATCTAAAGTTGTGTTATTCCCATTAGATAATCATAAATATATTTTGTCTTCAAGCGATAACAAAGTAAGTTTGTCAAAAAATATTTACTCAGCAGTTGAGGGAGAATTAATTAGTTGTTATACAATAGATATTCCTTTTAACTTAAGTAATAAAATCATTAAAAATGAATGGAGTATTGTGGTAGAAGATAATATAAAAAGATTAGCACCAACTAAAGAAATACATAGAGTTTTAACAGTTGTTGATATGCAGAATTCTTTTTTAAAGGAGGATGGCATTTTAAGTATAAAAAATGCGGATTCTTTAATTACTAAAACTCATACTTTTTTTGATTCCATAGGTAAAGATTTTTTTGATGCAGTGATTTTTACTCAAGATACTCATTTTGCTAATGAATATAGGAATTCGGCAGAATCTGAGATGTTTCCTTTGCATTGCGAGCATAAAAGTAATGATTGGGAGCTGTCTCTTTCCTTAGATAATATTGCTAGTAAATTACCAGTATATAAGTTATACAAAAATAAATTTGATATGTGGGATAACGAAATTAGCCGAGATAACTCTGTTGGGCTTGACTTTAAAAACTATTCTGTCTATAAAAATTTATATAAGGTATTGAATCTTGATAGCAATGTGGTTTACGAAAATATGGATGATTTCTTATCTTCTTATAAAAATAGAAAGGTAGAAGTTTACATAATGGGAGTTGCTTCAGATTATTGTGTTAAATATGCTATTGATGGCTATTTAAAAAAAGGGTTTGATGTATTTATAATTCAAGATTTAACTTGTGGTATAGAAAAGGATATTATTGATGTTATTCAAGGTGAGTATGCTAATCATCCTGGTATATTAAATATAAAATTGGTTAAAACGGGACATTTATACGAGTAAAATGCAGGTAAAACTTGCAGTTGTTGAAAAAATTATTATAATTTAATTATATTAACTTAGAGGATTCTATATTGAGAGAACCAAGAGCAAGAAAAAGAAGAAATAGTGGAAGAAACAAAGAGGATGTTGGTGGTGTTCCATCGTCTGCCGATTTTGATTTTGACAGTTTATTTGCTGATGATAAAGATGATGATACTTCGCTAGATAGTATTTTTAAAAGAAAAACTTCTAATCCATTTGATAATTCTACTAATTTTTCTAAAGTTATTGAAGAAAGTGAATTAGAAGAATTAGCAAAAAAAGATACTAATATTATATATACTACAGGATATAGTATTCATACACTAACTCCTTATTTAGCATTGTGTATTTTGATTTGCTTTGGTTTTATGATTGTAGATAAGTATTTTTTCAACATTGTTGAGTATTTATCTCAAGATATTAGATATAAACTACCATTTTATGGAGTTGTTATTTTAATATTAGTAGTATTAACTTATCTGTTTATAAGAAAGTCTTTTGAGTATATGAATTTTACAATATCCATGACTAAGTATAAAATTATTTATGGTTGGAAGTTCTTAAAAAAGAAAAATGAATTAACTTTGTTTTCTATTAACGAATCTTTGAATAAAAAAGGTCTTTTAGGGCTTCTTTTAAATTATGGTAATTTACAATTTTATACAACCCAAAGAAGAAAATACTCCTTTGATACAATTCATGGTGCCTACTATATTTATGAATTAGTAAATGAATTGCAACATGGTGCTAATAAAGGATTAGGTCAAAATGAAGCTATCAAAAATATCTTAAGTGATGGTAGACCACCAGAAGAAGATCAAGAAAAGAAATCTAAAAATAAAAAGAATCTCGGATCTGATAATCTTAATGGCTTAGCTGATTTAGGTTTTACTGAAGACGAACTAAAAGAATTCGGTATGATTCCAACTTCTAAATCTAAAAACAACAAGCAGAATGAAGAAGATGATGATGAGGAAGATTCTGAAGAAGCTGATACTACATCGGCAGATGTATCTGCGGCTGTAGATGCTCCTGTTGCTACCAATAGCGGAGGAAACTCTCGTTCTTCTGGTAGAAGGTCATCAAGACAAGCTGGTAGATCTTCTGGTTCTTCTTCCTCAGCAGAAAGATCTGCAAGTGCTTCAAGGCAAAGAAGAAGATAGCTTCTGCTAAAATAGAGATTGGAGTATTTTTTATTTTTAAAATATTAAATACTCCATTTTTTTTATATAATTATTATAGTAAAGATTAAAGAGCTTGAGATATGCCAGAATTACCTGAGGTAGAAAATACAAAGATTTCGTTATTACCGCTTAAAGATAATAAGATAATTGATGTTTATACATCTAATAAAAAACTTCGTCAGGATATTCCTACTAATTTATCTGAGATTATTAATACAACAGTTATTGATATTCAAAGAAAAGCTAAATATCTGCTTTTTCACCTTTCTAATCAAAAAACTATAATCTCTCATCTTGGGATGAGTGGAAGGTTTTGGTATTCTAATAATACTGAAATTGCTAAGCATGACCATATAATTTTATATTTTGCCAATAATTATAATCTTAAATATAATGATCCACGACGGTTTGGAGTTTTTTTGTTAGACGATACTAATAAAGTTGAATCCAAATATTTTTTTCATGTAGGGGTTGATGCAATTTCTGATGAATTTACAGCACAATACCTATTAGATAAAATAAAAAAAATTTCATCTAATATTAAAAATACTTTACTTAATCAAGAAATTGTTGCAGGAATTGGCAATATTTATGCTAGTGAAGCTCTTTTTTCAGCAAAAATTAGTCCCCTAAGACCCGCAAATTCTCTTGATATTAAAGAAGCAGAAGATTTAGTTTTAGCCCTTAAGGAAATCCTTCATAAATCTATTATCTTAGGAGGTTCAACTCTTAAAGATTATAGAAAAGCCAATGGGGAATCTGGTGATTTTCAAAAGCATTTTTTAGCCTACGGACAAGACAATAAACCTTGTTCTCATGACGGTTGTGATGGAGTTATTGAAAAAATTACTCAAAATGGTCGTTCAACTTTTTATTGTCAAAAATCTCAAAAATAATTTTTTTCTAATATTGTATAGTAAAAAATAAGTAGTTGAATTGTATTATCTTTGCTAAAAGATATACTATATTCTAATTCCATAAATCATAAAAATGATGAAGTGAGCCATGTCCTTTTCCCATTTTTAGTTTATCGGCATTTGCTAAAGCCTGAAAGGTATATTCTTTTGCTAACTTACAGGATTCTAAAGTATTTTTACCTAAAGCAATAAAGGAAGCAATACTAGCTGAAAGAGTACAACCTGTGCCATGATTATTATTAGTATCTATTCTTTTTGCCTGTAGCCATAAGCTATTACTTTTATTGTCTAGATAAAAATCATTTGAATCATTACTATTTAAGTGTCCTCCTTTTAAAAGCACACTTTTACAACCCAATTGTAAAATTTCTTTTGCGGATTCTTCCATATCTTTGAGTGTATTTATTTCTTTATTTATTAAAATAGAAGCCTCTGCTAAATTTGGAGTTATCACCTCAACCAAAGGAATTAAATATTTTTTCATAGTAGTAATTGCCTCTTTTAATAAAAGAGTATCACCTGATTTAGCCACCATTACAGGATCTAAAACTATAGGAATACCTAAAGCATTTTTTGCTAAAAAATTAGCGACAACTTTAATAATCTCTGAGTTAAAGAGCATACCTATTTTAATAGCATTAGGGGTTATATCTTCAAACATGCAGTATAGTTGCTTTTCTACCGCACTAGCCGGTATCTCAAAAATATCTTGTACTCCCATTGTATTTTGTATTGGTAAACTGGTTAATATATTTAAGCCATAACATTTAAGGCTAGAAATAACCTTTAAATCAGCTTGCAATCCTGCTCCACAACTACCATCAAATCCTGCGATACTTAATACTTTTGGAGGGATATAAGAATTATCTGCCATAATAAATTTCCTTAATTTGTTCTAGAGGTTGTTGATATAAAGTATCTATAAATTGAGTTTTAAAAGAAGCAGGGCTAGGTTGTTTTTTATAGGCAATTTCAGCACAAATTGTATAATATAAAATAGCTAAACGAGTGGCTTCAAAGTAATTTTGTGAAACCGTAGCAAAGGCGGTAATTATCCCACCTAAACTACACCCCATACCGGTGATTTTACTCATTAGTTCACAACCAAAATTTAATTGAATATTTTCTTGATAGTTAGTTATAAAATCTTCTTTACCACTAATTGCCACACAAATATCATACTTTTTAGCAAGATTAACAGCTATATTTTTAGCCTCATTTACACTATTGTTGCTTTCTACTCCTAAGGATTCTTTAATATTATTTTGTAAAGAAATAATCTCTGAAGCATTTCCTTTAACAATATCTGCCATACTTAAAATTTCCCTAGCAAAATTAGTTCGTAAAGTTGTTGCTCCACTACCTACAGGGTCTAAGATTATGGGGATATTTTCTTTTTTTGCAGTAATTATTGCCTTTTTGGTAAGGAGTATAAAATCTTCATTAAGAGTACCAATATTGATATACAGAGCTTTGCTGATTTTTATAAGTTCTTCTATTTCTTTTTCACTACAGCTAACAATAGGAGCAGCATTAATACTAAGTAAAGAATTGCAAATAAAATCTACACTTACAATATTAGTTAAACAGCAAATTAGTGGCTTATTATTTTTCAGTGTTTGGATATAATGGTTTATTTTTTCCATGATTTTCTTCTAAGCTTTGTTTAATTTTATTAATAGTGGCTGGTAAATTATTAGAATCGTGTAATGCCGAAATCACTGCTATACCATAAGCTCCGTGTTGTATTACACTTTCAACATTACTCTCATTAATACCACCAATGGCAATTACAGGATGAATAGATTTTTCGCACATATATTGCAATCCTTCTAGTTGCCATATTTTTTTAATATTACTTTTACTTTTAGTAGGAAAAACAGCACTACAAGCAACATAATTAACATCTAGATTGTTTGCTATATCTATTTGCTGAGGATCTTCTATAGATAATCCGATAATTTTTTCTTTGCCTAATATTTGCCGAGCTTTAAAGACACTTGTATCGCTTTGTCCTAAATGTACTCCATCGGCATTAATTTCTTTGGCTAGTTGTATATCATCGTTAATGATTAAAGGAACTTTATATTTTTGTAATAATTTTTGTAAAGATAATAAAAAATCTAAGGATTCTTGAGAGATATGCTTTTCTCTAAATTGAATGCAATTAACTCCAAGAGTAATAGATTGAGTAATAAAATTTAGATACTTTTCGGTATTATTATGCTGTTGAGTAAGTAGCATAAAGCTATATTTAATCATCCTTCCTCCGCTAGTATTAACTAGATCAGGTTATAAGGGTATTTCTCAGCTAATACATAGCACCCCTGTTGATTTTAAAAATATAAACAATATTTAAAAAGTATGCAAGATATAATCTTAAAAAATTTGTTATTGTCAAAATGGTAATTATAGTATAATAATTATGTATTAAAATTTATATATATAAATATTAAAGGTTTATGAATGGCAAATACAGAAAGTGCTAAAAAAAGAATTCGTCAAGATTTGAAAAAAACTCAAAGAAATAAAGCAAGAATGAACAGATTAAGAACTGCGATTAGAAGAGTTGAAGACTTGCTTAAAAACGGTAAAGCCGATGAAGCCTCTGCAGCTTTTATTACAGCTCAATCAGTAATCGCTGAAACTGCTCAAAAAGGAACTATCCATAAAAATACAGCAAGCCGTAAAATTTCAAGATTATCTTTAAGACTAAAAAAAGTATCTTAATTTTTTAATAAACTTTACTGAGTAAGTGAAATATGACAGAACCTTCTATTACTGAGGAAAGTTTTAATTGGGAATTTTTTTTATTACAGCTAGAAAATCATCTAAACGATAAACTTTCTTTTGAAAGTTGGATTAAACCTTTAGAATTCAATAGATGTGATGGTAGCATTCTTATAATAAATGCCCCCTCAAAATTTATTAAAGATTGGGTTCTAAAGTCGTTTAGTACAAAAATAATAGAAGTTTTAGCTATCAATTATCCAAAAATTAAGGATATTGAAGTTCTTGTTTCAACTTTTTCAAAAATGGAAGAAGTTCAAGCTGAAACTACAGACTTAAGTATTAGTCAAAAACTTGATAAAGCCTCATTTAATTCTTTTGATACAAAGTTTTCTTACGAGAACCTAAGTATTCCCTTAAATGAACATTATACTTTTGAAAATTTCGTGGTTGGTAAGCCTAATCAGTTTGCTTACGAGGCAGCAAGAAGGGGGGCAAGAGATGCAAATATCCAATTTAATCCTTTGTTTTTATATGGTGGAGTTGGTTTAGGCAAAACTCATTTAATGCATTCAATTGCTTGGGAAATTTCTAAAGCTGGTGATCGGAAGTTTTTATATTTAACTGCCGAAAAATTTACATCCATGTATATTTCCTCATTGCAAGAACATACTACGGATTCTTTCAGGGAAATCTGTCGGTCGCCCGATGTATTAATGATTGATGATTTCCAGTTTATGGGTGGTAAAGAGGCAACTCAAGAAGAGTTCTTTAATACTTTCAACGATTTATTCTCTAGAGGTAAGCAAATAATTATTTCTGCTGATAAATTACCCTCAGAGCTAGATAGAATAGAGGAAAGAATTACCTCAAGGCTTAATGCTGGGCTAAGTATTAATATCCATGCTACTACTTATGAATTGCGTGTAGGTATTTTAGAATCTAAAGCTAAAATTATAGGAATAAAAATCCCTAATGATGTAATAGATTTTCTTGCCCATACTATTACCTCAAATGTTAGGGAGTTAGAAGGAGCATTAAAGCGAGTAATTTCTTACCATCAAATTGTAAAGGTAAAAATAGATTTAGATATGGCAATGCATGTTTTAGAAGATGTACTAAAACATAAAAGTAAAATTATAAATATTGAGTCTATACAGAAAAAGGTATCCGAGCATTATAAAATTAAACTAGCGGATATGAGTTCTCCTAAAAAAGATAAAAATACCGCTCATGTTCGGCAAATAGCTATGTATATAGCTAAGCAAATAACCAGTAGTTCTCTGCCAGAAATTGGTAGAAAGTTTGGTGGTAGAGACCATACTACAGTGATGTATGCGGTTAATAAAATATCTAAAGAAATTATGCTGAACTCTAATTTAGAAGACGAGATAAACCTATTAATTAAAATTATTCAGCAAGGCTAAAAATATCGTTGAATAGTTATATAATCTAAGGTAAAATCTAGTATTGAAAATAATTCACCTAAAGAGGAAAAATGAAATTTATTATAAATGTGGCTCAACTTTCTAAAGCCCTAGATAATGTACAAGGTGTTGTTGATAAAAGAAACATTACTCCAATTTTATCTAATGTTAGAATTAGTGCCGATAGTAATAAGTTAATTATTAATGCTACAGATATGGATTTAGACATTGTTGAAATGCTAAATATTGAGGTTATTGAAAATGGCTCAACCACTGCTCCTGCTGTTTTATTATCAGAAACTATTAAAAGATTACCAAGTGATTCTAATGTAGAGATATCTTTAGTTGAAGATAAACTTCATATTATTTGTGGAAAGTTTAAGGGTACTTTAAGTACATTGCCAGTTGAAGATTTCCCAATCATTCAAACTAATGATTTGCCATCTACCTTAAAAATTAAAAAAGAAGATTTTAAGCAACTTATGGAAAACACTAAGTTTGCTATTTCTACCGATGAAACAAGATATTATCTTAACGGGGTTTATTTACATACAACTTTAAATACTAATGAATCTCCAGTGTTAAGAGCAGTTTCTACTGATGGGCATCGTTTAGCTTTATCTGAATGTGGATTTAATAGTGATGTTAAAATAGAAGAAGGAATTATTATTCCTAAAAAAGCTGTTGAGGAAATTTCTAAACTTATAACTAAAGTAAGTGAAGAGGAACTAGAGATTTCTTGTAATGCTAGCCGTATTTGTTTTAAATTTGCAAATATTATTTTAACATCAAAATTAATTGATGGTAATTTCCCTAATTATGATAGAGTTATTCCTAAGGATAATGATAAAATTTTAGAAGTTAATCGTTCAGCTTTTATTAAAGCGATAGATTTAGTATCCATGTATTCGGATGATAAACTAAAATTTATTAAACTTAATTTAGATGATAATAAAATGGTTTTAAGTGCCGATAAGAATGTAGGAGATGCTAATCAAGAGCTAGAATTAGCTCGGAGTATTGCTCCTATGAGTATCTGCTTTAATGCTAAATATATTAAAGAAATTTGTGAGCTAATCCAGACTGAAAATGTTTTATTGCAATTACAAAACGAAACCTCGCCAGCTTTGGTAAAAAAAGTAGGTGATACTAGTGAATTATTTGTAATAATGCCAATGCGATTATAATTTTACTTTTTTATGAGTGTTGTTAATTCGTATTTTATTAGCTCTTTAGTATTAAATACTTTTAGAAACTATCAGCATAACTTTTTTGATTTTAAAAATTCTTCCCATATTATCTATGGTGAAAATGGTATGGGAAAAACTAATATTCTTGAGGGAATATCTTTACTTAGTGCTGGTAGAGGTTTACGGTCTGCTTCCATAGATGAAGTTATTAGAAATGGTAATAATTCTACTGGAATAGAAGGTAAAATCACTAGTAATTTGGGTGAGTATAATTTAAATTTAAGTGTAGATTTTTCTCTTGAGAGTAATTCTTATAAAAAAAAATATTTTTTAGATGGTTCGCAGATAAAAAATAAAAATCTGTTGGATTATTACCTAAACTGTATTTGGTTAATCCCACAAATGGATAATTTTTTTTTGCAAGACAATGCTAGTAAAAGAAAATTTATTGATAGATTAATCTTTAATTTTGATAAAACCCATTTAAGCAGGCTAAACGAACACGATAAGCTAATAAGAGAAAGAAACAAACTTCTATCTAGTGGCTTAGTTAATAATAAATGGTTAGACTTAATTGAAGAAAAACTCGTGGAAATTACTGTACCACTTGTGGTTTCAAGGTTAGATTTCCTTAATAGCCTTAATGAATTTACAAGCAATGATGATAAATATCCTTTGCATTTATCTTTTATTGGTGAAATTGAAGATTTACTAGCAAAACATGTTTACTCGCTAAAAGTAGAAAATATCTTAAAAGAAACTTTAAGAGAAAATAGACGAAACGATTTAGTTATGTCGCAAACCTCTACATCTGCTCATAAAAGTAAGCTGGTATGTATATTTAAAACCACAAACATAGGGGCAGAGAACTCTTCTACTGGGGAGCAGAAGATGATGTTAATTAGTATTATATCTTCTTTTGTTAAACTATTGCAAAAGGTTAAGCAGATTAGCCCCATTCTTTTATTAGATGAAATTAATGTGCATTTAGATAAAAACAACACTGAGTATGTTGTAGAAAAAGTTTTGCAGTTTGGTTCACAAGTTTTTATAACTACAACTCATCAAGAAATCTTTAAGGATTTCAAAGCAAAATTTGAATTTTTGAAAATAAACTAAAAGGACGACAATCATGTCAACCGCAACTCTTAAAAAAGAATCCTCTGAGAAGGGATTCTATAAAAATTATTTTATTATTGTAATACCTCTTATTTTACAACAATTTATTTCTATCTCATTAAATTTTGTTGATAATATTATGGTAGGTCAGCTAGGTGAAGAAAATATTGCTGCTGTTGGTGTTGCTAACAAGTTATACTTTGTATATGTGCTTATGCTCTTTGGAGTTTTAGGAGGGGCGAGTATTTTTTTAGCACAGTATTATGGTAAAAAAGATTATCGTAATTTTCGTAAAGTTTTTGCTATTAGTGTAATAGTTGCTTTATGTTTTAGTGGAATATTTACTCCATTTGCCCTAATCTTTGCCAAAAATTTTATGAAGCTATTCTCTCATGATATTGATGTAATTAATATTGGTACAGGATTTTTACAAATTATCGCAATTTCTTTTCCATTTAATGCTATTTCTATTGCTATAGCTACATCTTTAAGATCTATGGGAAAAACTAAGCAGGCTCTTTATGTGGTGATAGTAGCAACTATTGTTAATACTATTTTAAATTACTGTTTGATTTATGGGAATTTTGGTTTTCCTCGTTTAGAAGCAAAAGGAGCAGCTCTTGGTACTTTAATTGCCAGAATTGTAGAATTTTCTGTTTGTTTGTATTTCTTTTTTAATAAAAAATATCAAATGCGAACTACTTTTAAAAAGTATTTTGGCTTTCCTAAAGAAAAAATTAAATCTTTAATAAAAATATCTATTCCAGTATTTTTTACCGAAACTATATGGGTAGTTGCTACAACCATACTTTTTATTGCCTATGGATATTTAGGTACACATGCTTTAGCTAGTGTTAATATTGCCGAACTTGTAATAAATGCCGGCTCTATCATATTTTTTGGTATAGCGGTAGGGGCTAATATTGTTGTAGCTCAAACTATTGGGGCAAACAAACTTGAAGAAGCCTTTGATATGGCTAAAAAAATAATTAAAATGGCTCTCATAATCTCTTTAGCTGTAAGTATATTAGCAGTTATTTTTAGGGGACAAATTCTTAAAGCCTATTCATTAACTCCAGAATCAATTGCTTTAACTGATAAAGTTCTTATTGCTTTTTCTATTGCCATGTTCTTTAAATTTATTAACTGGACAGTAATTGTAGGAATATTAAGAGCAGGTGGAGACACAAAAGCAGCATTTTTTATAGATGCAATTCCGGTTGTATTTATTGCAATTCCTTTAGCTTTTTATAGTGCAATGGTATTAAACTTGGAAGTTTACTGGGTAGTACTAATTGCTAACTTTGAAGAAGTGGTAAAATTCTTTATTGCCCTATGGCGATTTAAGACCAAAAAATGGATTAAAAATTTAACTTAAAAAATATTGAAAATAGATTAGGTAAAGAATTAAAAAAAATTAGCAAACCTAAAGACAAAATTTAAAAAATATGCTACAATAATATACTGAAGAATTAATATTTAAGTGAGAAATAATGGCAGAAGATCAAAACGACAATTCTTATGATTCCAGTTCAATTAAAGTTCTAAAAGGGCTAGATGCAGTAAGAAAAAGACCTGGTATGTATATAGGTGATACTGACGATGGTTCAGGTTTACATCATATGGTATACGAAGTAGTTGATAATGCTATTGATGAAAGTTTAGCAGGGCATGCAGATTATATTGTAGTAAGCCTTAATGCTGATGGTAGTGTTAGTGTTAGTGATAATGGTCGTGGAATTCCTGTTGATATTCATAAAGAAGAAGGTATCTCAGCTGCTGAGGTTATTATGACTCAGCTTCATGCTGGTGGTAAGTTTGATCAAAACTCTTATAAAGTATCTGGTGGTTTGCATGGTGTGGGTGTTTCGGTTGTAAATGCTTTATCAGATTACCTAAACTTAAATATCTATAAAGATGGTAAAGAATATTTTGTTCGCTTTAAGTTAGGTGTAGCAGAGGCTCCTCTTTGTGAACTTGGCGAGGCTCCTAAAAATGAAGATGGTTCTTATAAAAAAGGTACAGTGGTAACTTTTTGGGCATCTCCAACTATATTTAAAAATATTGAATATAGCTTTAAAACCTTAGAAAGAAGATTAAGAGAGTTAGCTTTTTTAAATTCATCGGTGGTTTTAGATTTAGTTGATAACAGAGGAAGCGAGCCAGCTACTTCGCACATGCACTACGAAGGTGGCTTAATAGAGTTTGTAAAATATTTAGATAAATCTAAAAATCCTCTTCATAAAGAAACTGTATATTTTAAATCTGAAAAAGACGGCATTACTGCAGAAGTTGCTTTGCAGTGGAATGATTCTTATCATGAAAATACTCTATGTTTTACTAATAATATTCCACAAAAAGACGGTGGTACTCACTTAGCAGGTTTTAGGTCAGCTTTAACTAGAACTATTAACAGCCTTATGAATACAGTTAATACTGGTAAAAAAGCCGTTAAGGTAGAAATTACTGGCGACGATGCCCGTGAAGGATTAACTTGTATTGTTTCGGTAAAAGTGCCTGATCCGAAGTTTTCTTCACAAACTAAAGATAAACTAGTATCTTCTGAGGTTAGATCGGTAGTAGAGAATATCACTGCCGAAAGATTAACCATGTGGTTTGAGGAAAATCCTAATGAGGCTAAAGCTGTTGTTGGCAAAATTATTGAAGCTGCTTCAGCTCGTGAAGCAGCAAGAAAAGCTCGTGAATTAACTAGGAAAAAAACTTCATTAGACCCTACAAGTTTACCAGGAAAATTAGCTAATTGCTCTGAAAAAGATCCAGCTGTATGTGAACTATTTATAGTGGAAGGAGATTCTGCAGGTGGTTCGGCAAAACAAGGTAGAAATAGAAAAAATCAAGCAGTTCTTCCATTGCGAGGTAAAATTTTAAATGTGGAAAAAGCTAGATTTGACAAAATTATTGGTTCAGCTGAAATTGGTACTTTAATTACGGCGCTTGGTACAGGTGTGGGTGGTGATGAATTTGATATTGAAAAATGTCGTTATCATAAAATTATTATCATGACCGATGCTGATGTGGATGGTTCGCATATTAGAACATTGCTATTAACATTATTTTATCGTCAAATGCCAGAGTTAATTCAAAAAGGTTATGTTTATGTGGCACAGCCTCCTTTATATAAAACTAAAAGAGGAAATTCTGAGGTTTATCATAAAACTCAAGATAGTTTAGATGATTTCCTGTTTAACTTAAGTTTAGATGAATGTGCAAATTTAGAACTTAAAGATGGCACTAAAATTACTGGTCGTGATTTATCTTCGGTAATTGATATATCTAAAAAAGTGGCAAAAATTATTGCTGATATTGAGACCAATGCTTCGCAAGAAATTTTAGAAAATTTAGCAATTAGTGGTGCTTTTAACACTAAAATTTTTGAAGATGAAAACTTCGCAGCTCAAGTTATGGCTGACCTAAAAGATAAACTTAATTCTAAAGAAAGTGAGTTCAATAAAACTTGGGAAGTAAAAATAGCAGATAATAAACTAGTTATTGCAAAATCTAATCGTGGAGTTTCTGAAAAGTATGAGTTTGATAGCAAACTATTAGGAAATATGCAGTCGCAAAATCTTAAAGCTATGTTTGAAACTTTAAAAACTTACTTTAAAAATACTTCTAAAATTACGGTTAAAGAGGTAGAAACTACAATTCATGGTCCAGTATCTTTATTAAAAGCTCTCCTTGATAACTCTAAAAAAGGATTGTACTTACAAAGATATAAAGGATTAGGTGAGATGAATCCAGAGCAACTTTGGGAAACAACTTTAGATCCAAATTCTCGTTCACTTATTCAAATAACTGTGGATAATGCTGAGTTGGCTGATGATATTTTTACTACTTTAATGGGAGATGTGGTTGAGCCAAGAAAAGAATTTATTCAACAAAATGCTTTAAATGTTGATAACTTAGATGTTTAAAATCTAAGAGGGAGGTTCTATTTTGAAAAGTTGTTTTAAAATCTTTTTTACTTTTGGTTTATTGTTATTTTTATTTGCTTGTAGTAATACTATAAACAATAAAGAAACAATGATGAAATCTATTCCTAAAAGTAAAAAACAAGTTGATAATCAAAAGTTTGGAGCTTGGATTTTTTCAAAAGAAAAAAATCAATGTTATATTTATTCTTTTCCAGTAAGTTCTTATGGTTTTTACTTAGATAGAAAAATCCATTATATCCAAATTAATGATAAAAAAGAACTCTCGGTTCTAGGAGGACTTCCTTATAAGGTAGATTCAAAAGTAAAAATTGATATTTCCTCAATTAGTTTATTCTTAGATACTTTAGGAGATAAGGCTTGGGCTAACAATGAAGATTTTATCATTAATTATTTCCTTAAAAATGAGGATAGTATCTTCTTTATTTATAATGAATTTATCACAGTTGGCGATAAAGACTCCTCAGCCGTAGATAAATATACCATGCAAGGCTTTAAAGATGCTTGGGATTATATGAATTCTGAGTGTAAAGTAGATCCACTACAAAAAGAGGAAGTTAATCATGGATAATTTTAGCTAATCTTAAACTTTAGAATTAGCTAAAATTACCTAGAAGATATAAAGTCTTTATTCTATTTTTTTATGGATAAAGATTTGTTATAAGATTCTTCAGTTAAGGTTTCTTTTACAAGCTCACCTTTTATATATATTTTTTTACGCTTCTTATATGTATAATTTATATTTGTTGATAATTTCATATTAGAAGTAATTTTTAGAAGAAGAATATCAATAATAAAAGGGATAAATCAATAAATTATTTTTTCTAGCATGAGTTTTATTAAGGTCTACTCCATAGAAGGAGTAAGTTTTATTTGAAAAATGTTAAGAATTAGATATGTGAGTCAAAAGATTGTTATTAGTGATATTACCAGTATCATTACTACCGATGGTTTAACAGAAGAGTTTCAACAATGTATGCTAAAAGAAGCTCCCGCCCTTGCTAATTTAGTTTCTAATAAAGAAAAACTTATCACCCTAGCTGATATATCAGTAGAGGATTTAGAAAGAATACATCAAGCCGTCCAAACTTGCAAACTTAAGTAGTGTTTATAAGATAATAATGTATAGAGGATATAAGTAAACTATTAATCTAACTTATATCCTTATCTATTTTAGTTGTTTTTATTATAATGTTTTTTTAGTAGATTTATACAATGTTCTTGATTTTTTTCTATCTCTACAGGAGTCCACTGGTTATTTTGCATAACTCTAGTAGAGTTATGATACACTTCAATTTTTTTGTTAAAATAATTATCTTTTTTATCTTGATAATCTTTATTTCCTAATTTAGAATTTTTTCTGCCACTTAATAAAATTAAATTTCCTAATTTATGAGTTAAACTTTCCATTTGTTCAGGGGAAAAATCCTTATACCATTGAGAATTTTCATTAGGAGTTTTTGGTAATATATGTTCCATAGATATTATTTTAGGATAGCTAATTTCTTGTGTATTTTCACTATGTAAATAATCTAATTTTAATAAAGTATATTTACTGTAAGGAGTATAATAAACATAATTTTCATTTAATCTATTAATAGTAGTTTCAATATCAATTTTAAAAACCCCTTTATCATCAATAACTGATTCAAAAGAATCTGCTTTTTCAATAGAGTCTAGTATTTTATAAGTTGCTGTTAGTCTTTTGCTTGGAGTAACTCCACAAATCCACATAGAAGATAATTTATTATCTAAGTATGTTAAAAATTCTAAGAAGCTGTTATTTTGAAATCTTTCATAATAATATAATACAGAGGGAATCCATTCATTATGAGATAATCCTAAGCTCATAAGTTGAATTAAATTATCAATCTCATAATTTTTTGTTTTTTCTATAAATAGTTTTTCATAAATATCTGCATAATTTTTAATAAACTCAAAGGTTTCTTCTCCTCTTTTTAATATCTTTTTTTCAGTATAAATTATTTTTTGGAATTCATTAAATAAACTTTCTTTAGCTTTATCTTTAATTAAGATAGTTCTTAAATAATTTAATAAATCTACAAAAGGTAAGTCTTTCTCCATATCTTCCCATTTTCTTGCAAAAGATAATTGTTCTTTACTAGGTATTTCTCTAAGATTTTCAGCCTTTAGTAAATCTGAAGGAGTTAATGGAATGCCACGAGAGTTTAATACTGTAAATAAGCGAAAAGCATCGTCAAGCTCTTCTGTAGAAACACATATTAAACAAACTTTATTTAATAAAAACTTTAAATAAGATTCTAAATCTTTACCATCAAAAAAATCACGAATAGTATTTATAGCTTCTAAGATATTTTTTATTGAAGTATCATTTTCACTTTCATATTTTTTAAGAGATTCTAAGGAACTATAATTTTGGATTTTGGCTAACTTATTGATTAAGTCTTTAATGTTTTCCTTAGTTTCATAAGAAATTCTTGAAATGGATGATTTACCCTCCTCAAATGTATCTTCTGGCTGAAAAACAATCCCACTAACCTTATTTCTTAGCTTATCATCTGTAGCAATATCTCTTAAAACAACAAAAATTAGAAATAAAGTAGTAATTCTTTGTTGACCATCTAATAGATGATGTTGTCTACTATTTTCTTTATTAATAGAAACACAAGAACCTAAGAAATATTCATTTTCTGGTTTTTCTTGCATTGCCGAGAAAGTATCATCTAAAAGTTGATTAACATTATCTTTACTCCAAACATATGGTCTCTGATAAGATGGAATAATAAATTCCATCTGGTTAAAAACATAACCTACGGTTTCTTTACTGGTTTTTATTTCTTTACTCATTTACCGTTCCTTTTTATTAAACTTCAAACAACTTTACAGTTTATATTGTACCCCCCCCCTTAGAAAAGTCAAGATTTTAAACGGATAAAGGTTCAAGTTAATGGTTGCTAATACTGAAAATAAACTGAATTTTTCTTGACAATATTATTCATTTGTTGTATAATCATTGCATGTTAAAAATAAAAAGGACCTGTATTTCAATTCACACTCCCGTGAAGGGAGAGACCTAACTGCAGAGCAAGCAAAAGAATGACTTGATAATTTCAATTCACACTCCCGTGAAGGGAGCGACCAGGGAAGTTGCAATTAATGATAGAGAGTTAGGTGTTTCAATTCACACTCCCGTGAAGGGAGCGACTATTTGTCTGGTGTTGATTGTATCTTCCTCGTAT
This sequence comes from Alphaproteobacteria bacterium, assembly GCA_031256515.1. Lineage (GTDB taxonomy): Bacteria > Pseudomonadota > Alphaproteobacteria > WRAU01 > Hepatincolaceae > WRAU01. Next base: position 242 of record JAIRQL010000018.1, on the reverse strand, counting down.
GTTTCAATTCACACTCCCGTGAAGGGAGCGACACAACGATGGGACGATTATAAGGATATGCCTTCTGTTTCAATTCACACTCCCGTGAAGGGAGCGACGTAAATCAAGAGCCTATACCAAACGGAGCTACAAGTTTCAATTCACACTCCCGTGAAGGGAGCGACTTATCTGTTGGTTTCTAGCAGTACTACTATTCAAAGTTTCAATTCACACTCCCGTGAAGGGAGCGACGTAATTAGGCA
>JAIRQL010000082.1 GCA_031256515.1 Alphaproteobacteria bacterium | reverse complement strand
TACAAATTAAAACAACAAAATTTTATGGCAAATTCCAAACAATATGTTATTATTAAATTTATGAGATTCCTAATAATTTTAACCTTATTGTTTATAACTGACTTACAGGCAGACGAAGTTGCTGATATTAATATTCGGCAACAAACCGACCAAAACATCCAAAGGCAAAATAGAAACCTTAATCAGGCTACTCCATTTCAGGGTGGAGCTAAAATTAATACCCAAACCAAACAACTGCAAATAGATGAAGAAAATATCGGCAGGTGTTTTACCTTTACCAGCATTGAAATTAGCGGTAATACAATTATTTCGCAAAAAAAAATTAAAGCAATCACTAGTAAGTATCTTAATAAATGTATTGCTATTAGTATCGCCCAAGAATATTTGCTTGAGGAAATTGTAAATTTATATCAAAAAGATGGATATATTCTAGCTGTTCCTTATTTGCCAGAACAAAATTTAACCACTGGAGTTTTAAAAATTATTATTGCTGAGGGTATTTTAGAAGATATTGAATTTGATAGTGATATTTTACCAAAAAGAGTTGTCAACATGGCTTTTTTTGGTATGCGAGGTAAAATTATTAATATCCGCCACTTAGAACAGGCCTTAGAGAATCTTAATAAATTTGGGGCAGTATCGGTAAATATGGATTTAAAACCTGGCAATAGTGTAGGCTCAAGTATTTTAGTATTACGGGCAGAAAAGCAACAGCAGTTTAATGCCAATGTAAGATACGATAACGAGTATAATAGCCTTGCTTATTTAAGTTTTCCTAATGTTGATAATCATAAGCTATCTACCAGTTTATCTTATGCTCATTTATTAGGAAACGATAACTTAATGCTAAATGCTAATACTACTTTAATTACTAATAATGGCAACAATCAGCAGGGTAGTTTAGGGGTTTCTTATGCTGTGCCTTTTGGGTTTTGGGATTTTATCTACAATATTAACTATGATATTAGCCGAAATGTAAGCCGTATGATATACGATGATTATGTTATCCGTACCTCCTCAATTACGACCTCAATGGATATTAAAAGGACTCTCGCAAGAGGACAACAATACATTCTTAAAGCTATTGCTAGACCAAACTATTATACTACCGATACTTATTTAGACGATATTAGAACCGCTGCTGGCTATGAATTATACTTTTTAGATTTAGGCTTAGAGTATCAATATTTTTCGCAAAAGTTTATAGTATATTCTAATTTAACCTATACCAGAGGACAACCTTTATTTGGCTTAGAAAAACAAGGTAGAGAAAATAACCAGTATTTAATGATTCCCCAAAATATGTTTGATATTGGCAAGCTGATTGTTAATACAACTATCCCTATAACTAATAAAGTTTATTATACTAATAAAAGCTCAGCCCAATATTCTAGCGATATTTTATACACAATTAATGATTTTATCGTGGTATCTCCTAATGGAGTAAGAGGATACGAGGGGGTTTATGCTAATTATAATAGCGGATTTGTTTCGCAAAATGATATTAATGTGGTATTATTTAATTTTAGCAATCAGTACATTAATGGAATATCCACAAACTTAGGTTTTGATGCTGGGGCAGCTATAGACGGCTATAACGGTAAAATCACCCACGATAAAGTTCTAATGGGATGGGCTTTGGGAGTTAAAACTAATGGAAAGATTGAGTTGGCTTTATCTTATGCTCGCCCTATTAATCATATATATATTCCTAAAAATCATGAAGTAATAAAATTTTCTATGAGTATGAGCCTATGAAGAAAAAACCAGCTTATTTATTAATTTTAATAATCGTAATTATAATTGTAATAGGATTTTTCTGGATAAATTGGCAAAAACCTAAAACTGAAATTGTAGAAAATCCTGTAGTTAGCCTTATAAAAGAACCAACAGAGCAACCTAAACCTATCCAGAAATCACAGCCAAAAGTTGAGCCTAAAAAAGTTGATGTATTAGAAGAAACAAAAAAACAATGCCAGCAAAATAATAAAAACAGCGATGTATATTTTTGTTTAGCCAAAAGTGGTAAATGGCAAGATTCTGATATTAATATCTTAAAATTAACTAATAGTACAGGTTTTTCGGTGGCTCACTATTTAGCACAATATAATCAAAACTGGCTTAGTAATAATGTGGATATTCTTAGCATTGCTAATAATAATGGCTGGACTGTTGCCCATAGCTTAGCACAGTTTAACCCAAATTTTAATCCTACCGTTGATATTTTAAAAATGGTAGATAACAACAACTTATCGGTAGCCCATGTATTGGCTCAATATAACCCTACATGGAGTACAAATAATAAAGAGATACTTTCATTAAAAAATAATGCTGAAGAAAGTGTGGCTCATTTTTTAGTAATTGCTAATAAATTACAAGATATAAAAGGTGAAGATATTATGAATTTAACCACTATCTACGGAGTTTCAGTTAAAGATCTATACAAAAAAAGAGCTAGGTAGTTGCATAATTAAAAAATGGAAACTAAATAATTATTATAAAAATAATAATCATTGGGAGAATAAAAATATGAGAAATTATTTAACACCATTTTCAAGATTCAATATGCTTGATGATTTTTTTAACAACAGAGAATCTTTTTTAGATAGAGGTCTTACTAAACACGGGGGAAACTACAATATTATCCGCAAAAATAGTGAGGTATATCAAATAGTCTTAAATGTAGCAGGCTTTAGAAAAGAAGATGTAGAAATTACCTTTGAAGGAAATATCATTACCATTAAAGGATCTACTCGTCATGAGGATACTAAAGATTATATCTATCAAGGATTTTCTTCAAGTTTCCAAAATTCTTTTAGTATAGAAGAGGGGTCAGAAGTACTTGGTGCAGAAATTAAAGATGGTATGCTGGCTATTGATATTAAAGAGAAAAAAACAATAGCAAATCAATCTCAAAGAATCGCAATTAAGTAGTTTATTTTAATTATTTTAAAAGTAGAGAGTAAGAGTTATATTCTTACTCTCTTTTTTTAGCATATTATGGTGTAGGAGGTGGAATAATTATAGTTTCACCTACTCCACTGGCAACAATAGCAGGATTAATTAAAGGATTATTAGTAGGAGCAGGAGTTGCTTGCTGAGCAGGTGGTGGTGTTGGAGCCTGTTGTTGCGGTTGAACTGGAGGTTGATTAACTGGGGCAACAGGTGCAGCTGTATATGGTGCTACTGGGGCTTGAGCTAACGGAGCAGCTACTAAAGGTGTTGGAACAATTGCTGGAGCAACGGGTGTTCCCCCTTGTCCAATACTTGGTAGAACTCCTCTTGTAAAATTATAACATCTTAGAGTATCAGCTTTTAAAAAAGTATCATTAGCACTTTCTTGCATACCAATCATAATTAATATATTTTCATTTGGATAAAAATAAAACATAATATAAGGGAAATCTTTATTTGAATAAACAAATAAATTATTATTAGAAGAGAATACAGTGATATATTCTTCACCATTAACTACTAAAGATTGATCGGTAATGTCAAAAACAAATTTAGATCTAGCTTTAAGCTCTAATATTTTTTGATAATTAGGAGAATCTCTATTAACATCGGCGGTTAGCATAGTATCAAAAGAGCAAATAAATTCTGCAGAGTATGATTTTGTTATACTAATAACAAATAAAAAAACTACAATACCAAGCACACGCATATAAATCATAATAGAATATTGCTCTAATTTAGAGTTTGTTTTAAATAAAAATCATACTATAATAACATATTATAATAAAAAGTGCAGATAATCAAGAAATAAAAGAGGAAAAAATGGGTAGCATTGGAATAGGACAAATTTTAATCATTCTAATTATAGTTATAATAGTATTTGGTGGTAGAGGAAAAATCTCTAGTATTTTATCAGATATTGGTAAAGGTTTAAAAAGTTTTAAAAATGAAATCTCAGATGATGAAGAAAAGCCTAAGAAATAGAGATAATATTAATATTATCTCTTATAGTTCTTTGGTATTGCCAGTAGTCTGCTTAACATAGCAATTTGAAAAGCAAGATTTATCAGTAAGTTTAGAACAATAGCCACAAAGATACCGACTATCTTCTAGCTGATTTAATGTAATTTCTTTTAAAACTCTTGAAAAAGTTTCAGGTCGCATATTTAAGAATCTTGCAATACTAGCTTTATCAAAATTTTCTTCTTTTTTACTAAGATTATTTTCTATTAAAAACAAAGCTAACTTTTCTTTGGCTTCGTGGCTATTTAAATTCTCAAGATGGTTATTCTTTTTAATAATATAATTTTCTTGGTATTGCAGAAAATCATTGAGGATTTTCATGTTTTTATGAAAAATATCTTTAAAGATCTTTTCATTAATCATAAAAAACAAGGTATCGTTAGTTAAAGTATTAATAGAAACATCTTTAGTAAAAAATTTAGAGAAAAACACATCGCCTTTTTTACATAAATCAATAATACCCTCATTACCCTTAATATTTATTTTCAAAATCTTAATTTTACCTTTTAAGCAAAAATATACGGTATTTTCTATAAAAGGAATAGTTTCATTTTTATTAAATTTTGATAGTTTTCCTTTTTGAAACAAATGGCAGATTTCTCTTTTAGATAAATTAGAAAATAGGTTATTACTTTTGCTATACTCAATTAAATCTATCGCATTTTTTTCAATACCAATATACGAGGATAAATCTCGCAACATAGATTTTTCTAAATCAATAAAATTATTAATGAGATTGCTAAGAGTATCAAAACACTCTTTGATATTCATAAATTTAGTATTTATATTTTTCTCAACTAAAAAATCGCTGTTATCAATAAAATCAAAAATAAACTTACCAAATTCACCATAGCGGTTATTAATAGATACAATATAATCCACAGGAATTTCATTGTTTTTATTAGCAAAAAAACTTAGGGTTCCTCTTTTAATTGCTAATTCTTCTATTAAATTAATTAAAGATATATATTTCTCTGTATAGGGATCAAGCTCACTAGCTAAAATATTAATAACTTCATTAATTAAAGGATTAATTATTAAATTAGTATATTCACTAAAGGTAGTAAAATTTTCATTAGTATCTTTTTCATCAAGAGATAGTAAAATATTTAGATAAAAATTAACATCAACAATAGTTTCTATTGAGTAAGAATTTTTAACAAATGTAATTAAACGATCTTTAATTTGATTTTTTTCAATATTAGAATTGGCAAAGTCAGAAAGGGTAGAAAGTCCCCTTATTTTTTGTACATGATAGATAAAGTCTAAAATATATCTAATGTTTTCAAACTTATTTTCTTTTGATGAAAGCATTTTTATATTCCTAAAAAATCTACTTAAAAACAAGATTAAAACTATTTTTGATATAAGTCAATTTTTTTTGCACTAAATATTACTAGAATCTAGGTAAGAATAGAACTGGAAAGAAAAATGTCAAGAAAATTACAAGATTATAACCCAGAAGATACAAAATTTTGGGAAGAGAAAGGCTCTGCAATAGCTAATAGAAACCTATGGATTTCTATCCCAAATTTAACCTTAGCTTTTATTGTTTGGTATATATTTTCGGCAGTAGTTATTAATTTAAATAAGGTTGGATATAACCTTACACCAGAGCAAATCTTTAATTTAGTAGCTTTACCAGGTTTATTTGGAGCAACTCTGCGAATCTTTTATGGCTTTTTAAATCCTGTTTTTGGTGGTAGAAATTTTACAACTTTTGCCACACTTACTTTAATAATTCCAGCAGCAGGGATAGGATATATCGCCCAAAATCCTGATACTCCTTATTGGGTATTAGTAATACTTTCTTTATTAAGTGGTTTTGGTTGTGCGAATTTTTCTTCTTCTAATGCTAATATTCCAGGATTTTTTCCAAAGCATAAACAAGGTGGAGCTTTAGGATTAAATGCAGGGTTTGGTAATTTAGGGGTTTCTATCGTACAATTTACAACTCCGCTTTTAATTGGTACAGGTATTTTTGTTTTCATCTTTGGAGAGGGGCAAATTACAGCTACAGGAAAAACTCTTTATTTACAAAATGCAGCTTTCTTTTGGATTATTCCATTAATAATTTTCGCTTTATTAGCTTGGTTTAAAATGGATAACTTAGTAAATAAAGATACACCTAAGTTTCAAGAACAATTATTTATTTTTAAAAGAAAACACACCTATTCTATAATGATTTTATATCTTATGACTTTTGGTGGTTTTGCAGGATTTGCAGCTTCTTTTCCGATGATACTATCTCAAAAATTTCCAGATTTTAATGCTTTAAGTGTTGCTTTTATTGGTCCACTTGTGGGAGCTTTAATTCGTCCTGTTGGAGGATGGCTTTCAGATAAAATCGGTGGTTCTATAATTACTTTATTTGTATTTGTGGGTGTAGCTGTTTGTATTTATGTTATAACCTTAGTAGATTCTCTACTTCCTTTTGTGATTATGTTTGTATTACTGTTTGCTTGTTGTGGAGTGGGTAATGGTTCTACTTTTGGAATGATTGCCGAAGTATTTACTCCTAAAGAAAAAGGAGCAGCTGTTGGCTTTATTGCAGCAATTGGTGCTTATGGTGCTTTTTTTATTCCTAAAATTTTTGGAATGGCAGGTATTACTAAAGGTTTATGGATTATCTTTGCTTTTAACTTACTATGCTTGTTAATAACTTATTTTGGTTACTGTTTTAAAAGAAAAGTTCGCAATTAATTAATATTGAGGTAATTA
>JAIRQL010000052.1 GCA_031256515.1 Alphaproteobacteria bacterium | reverse complement strand
ATATTTATAGTTGTATATCTATAGTTGTAAATACTATTAGAGCAATTCCATTTATTATTTTAATAATTTTGTTGTTGCCAATTACTAAATTTTTAATGGGAACAATTATTGGGGTAAATGCAGCTTTTCCTGCTTTAATTATTGGAATGTCTCCTTTTTATGCAAGAGTGGTTGAAAGTGGTTTTAAAGAAATTAATAAAGGAATAGTAGAAGCAGCTAAAGCACATGGAGCATCAGATTTTCAAATTATTTTGAAAGTTTTAATACCCGAAAGTTTGCCGAGTTTAATTTCTAACTTAACAACTTTAGCCATTGCTATTATTGGATATACAGCAATGGCAGGAGTTATTGGGGCAGGTGGTTTAGGTAATTTAGCTTTTATTGAAGGGTTTCAAAGAAATAATCAAGTTATAACTTTGTATGCAACTTTAATTATATTGTTGTTGGTTTTTATAACCCAAAGTTTAGGTGATTTTATTGTTAAAAAAATTGATAGAAGATAGAAGGAGTATCATGAAATATATCATAAAAATTATTAGTGTTTGGCTTGTTTTAACAGCGGGTCTTTATGCTGAAAATGTTGAAATAAAAGTAGGAGCAACCGCAAGACCACATGCCGAAATTTTAGAATTTGTTAAACCTATGCTTGCAAAAAAAGGAATTAATCTTAAAGTTGTTATTTTCCAAGACTATATTTTGCCAAATAGAGCTTTAGCCAGTGGCGATTTAGATGCTAATTTTTATCAGCATGTACAGTTTTTAAAAGAACAAGTAAAATCATATGATTATAAATTTAGTATTCTTGCAGAAGTTCATATTGAACCAATGGGGATTTATTCTAAAAAATATAAAAATATTAAAGATATTACCGAAAATGCTAGTATGATAATTAGTAATTCTGTGGCAGATAGATCAAGAACTTTATTACTTTTAGAAAAAGCAGGATTAATTACCTTTAATGAAGGTGTAGATAGAACAAATGTTGATTTTAGTGATATTAAAACTTCAAAAATAGAATTTAAACCAGAGGTAGATCCTGCAATTTTATCAAGAATGTATTTATCTAATGAGGCAGATTTAGTAGTAATTAATACCAACTATGCTATTGAAGCAGGAATTAATCCTCTTAAAGATGCTTTAATTTTAGAAGATAAAAATTCTCCCTATGTAAATATATTGGTTAGTAGAGCCGATAATGCTAATAATCCAGCTCTGCTTGAACTGGCAAAAGCCTTAAAATCTAAAGAAACTCATAAGTTTATTTTAGAGCAATTTAAAGGGGCAGTAATTCCTGTTAAGTAATAATATAAAAGGCTTCAAGTATATACTCTTGAAGCCTTTGTTTTTTAACTAGAAGATAGTTGTTTATACTTTCTTTTAAGCATTAAGGTATAAACAGCAAAATTAGCAAAATAACTGATTCCTTCTACAGTTAGTATTCCAATAATTCCAAAACTAGTATATTTCATTACCACATAATAAAGTGGATAAACAATCAATAGTTTTGCCGAAAAACTAAGAATAAAAGGTAGATTAGCTACTTGCAATCCTCTTATGTGGGCTTTAGATATAAGAGATAGCATTCGCATAGGTTCTATAAAGAGTCCTACAAATAAACATATTATAATATATTTTTGCACGGTAGTGTTTTCTGAATAAAAATCTAATGTAATATAGATAAATCCTAAGGTTAGTAAAGACAATGAAAAACTAGAAACTAAGCCTACTTTTAAATATTTATTGTAGAATTTTTTAATATCAGCTAGCTTATTTTCACCATAAAGCCTTGAAATATAAGATTGTAAAATAATTCCAAAAGAAAGAGATAAGGTTAAGGATAGAGTTAAAAAGTTGCTGGCATGTCTTTTAGCAGAAATTACTTCTTGCCCTAAATATGCCACAATTAAAATTAGCATAAATCTTACAGAATTTTGAGCGATTGGTTCTATTATAGAGGCAATACCTAAGTTTTTAATACCATCAAATAGTTTTATATAGGTATCTTTTTTAAAATTTCTAAAAACAAGATTTACTTTATATTTGCTGGCTAAATAAATGTAAACTGGTAAAACTAAAATAATAGATAAACTGCTTGCCCAAGCAATTCCTTTTACTCCTAAATTAAAAATATAAAGCCCTATGATATTTAAAACAGTATTTAAAACAATAATTACTAAAAAATAAATAAAATTTAGTTTGGCTAAGCCAATACTATAAAGAATATAACTAAAGTATTGTTGAATAGCAAAAGCAATAAAAAAAGGAATCATATTTATCATATATCCCGTAGCGTACTGTTTAGCTTCAATGCTAATTTTAACATTGGTAAGAATATGATCTTGAAAAAAGAAAACGATAAGGCATATAATTATTGCTAAAAAAACTGTTAAAATAAAACCTGCAGATATGATATTTCTAAAATCTTCTCCTAAGGAGGCATCTTTATAAAGGGCATTACTAACCATAGATTGTGAAAAAACTGTAACAATCTGTTGAGCCATATAAACAAAAACTATTAATGCGGCAACACCAATAGCTGCTAGATATGAGATCCTTTCTAAGAAAATAAAATCAACAGTAGTAATGCTGAATTGTGCAAATAATGAAAAAGCAGTAAAAATAATTTGCTTATTAATATCTTTATAGATAATATTCATAGAAACCTCCTTGTGAATTATGTATAATTGTATTAAAATATTTCAAGTGAAAAGGGGCTAGTTAATGAAATTTTTTTATCTCTCTTGTATCTTGATAATTGCTACTTATACTCAATCTATTCTTGCTGAAGAAGTTGATAATAGTGCTATAAGAGCAGATGAATCCATTGCGGAATATCAACAGAGGATTAATCAAAAAAGTATTAAACCTATTGAAAACAATCAAACAATTAATGTTATAGCTCCTCGTATCAGAGAATCATACAATGGGTCGTTTATAATTACAAGAGAAATGATTGCTAATTCGGGAAGCCTTAGTGTTGCTGACCTTTTAAGTAAACAACCATCTATTTTTATTCAATCTAGTGGCGATTTCGGGCAGTCGGCTACAGTTAGCCTTAATGGAAGTTTACCACAACATGTAGTTATCTTATTAGATGGTGTACGGTTAGGTGATCCTAGTAATGCTCAGCCTTTTTTTGATATAGGACAAATTCCTTTATCTTTTATTGATGAGATTGAAATTATTAAAGGTCCATCAGCAGTTTTACACGGTAGTGGAGCAATTGCTGGGGTAATTAATATTAAAACTATTAAATATGAAGAAAATATTGCGACTATAAAACAAGAAGTAGGAACGAATAATACTCTAACTACTCAAGCAGGTATAAATGTTAATATAGAGAACTTTAATTTTACTATATTTGGTAATTTTTTTAGGACCGAGGGATATTCTATTGCAGCTCAGCCTAATGCTGGTGAGGAGCTAGAAAACGATAAATCAAAAGTGCAGGATATTAATTTAAAATTGAGTTATAGTTTTTCAGAGGATACCTATATTGATTCTTTCTTTAAAATAGGGAGTTCAAGTGCTGATTACGATGGCTTTGATACTCTTCCTTATGATGTTGCTGGTAATTATGTTGATAAAAAAGAAAATCTCTATTATTTTTCTTATAACTTTAAACTTTTTGATAATTTTCGTAATCAGTTAAGATTTTCGCAATACATGGCAGACAAAAGATATGTGGAAATTCTTAACTCTAAATCAAATGAATACGAATTTTCCTCAAAAGAGCAAATTTTTTCTTATAAGGGAGATTATATGAATGAGTTTTTTTCATTCACTGGAGGTTTTGATTTCCAAGCAAAGAGGATGAACAACTCACCGCAATCTACTAATGATTTTGCTTTTTATGGTAATCTTAGGGAGTATTTATCTAAGAGAATGTCTTTAGAACAAGGGATAAGGTTTAATCAAAATCAGAAAAATCTATCAATTCAAGATACTACTTTTACAAATAATTATGCTTATAACCTTGGGATGTCTTACGATGTTATGGATGATGCTTTTATAAAATTAAATTACGGAGCTGGGTATCGTTTGCCATCTTTATATGAGCTTTTTAGTGATTATGGTAATTACAATTTAACTCCTGAATCTTCGCAGGGGTTAAATTTTGAGTTTTCTAGTAATAATTTTACATCGGTAGTGCAGCAATTTCGGTTTAATGCTTTTTATAATGAAATTAGTGATATGATTTTCTTTACTAATTCTACCTATGAAAATATTGGTGATTATACTACGATGGGCTTTGATATTACATTTCCTTTCAGTATTGGAAACTTTTTATATCTGAATGATTTAAAAGTATTTCCAACTTATACATATACTAATACTAAAGACAGCAATAATAACAGCACAACAGTTATTCCTAATCATAAATTTAGTACTACTTTAGATATGGGTATTATTAAGCAATACCATCTTTCTTGGACTAGTTTGTGGGCAAGTAGTACAAGCTCAACTTTTGATGGTATAAATTATAGTTTACCAAGTTATTGGGTGAATAACTTAATGGTGTCAAGAAATCTGTCAGGTTCTTCAAAACTTTATGTAAGGGTTGATAATGTTTTTAATCAGCAGTATCAAACAAGTTATGGTTATAATACTAAAGATAGATCGTACTACTTTGGTTTAGTTGTAGAAATGTAAAAATAAAATAGGAGATAAAAATGGATAAAAAAAATTATCAAATTTATGGAATTGCTAGTGGAATAGCTGCCGAAAAATATGGAGCGCAACTTGGGGTTTGGGATATTTATTACTCATTAAGAAATCTTAATATAAAAATGCAAGATATTTTTTATACGGATTCTAATAAAAGTAAACTAGCAGTAATAGAAGATATTGCTCCACTTTTTCAGAAAGTTAATCAAAAAGTTATTAGTGATTATAAAGAAGGTAATAAATTTTTATTTTATACAGGAGATCATGCTAATGGTGTAGCTGTATGGAGTTCTATTTCAAATGCTTTGCAAAAAAATATGGGATTAATTTGGGTTGATGCTCATTTTGATTGCCATACTCCAGAAAGCTCAGATTCTAAAAATGTTCATGGCATGCCTATAGCTCATTTAATGGGATATGGTGATAGTCGTTTAAGTTCATTAGTTAATCATAAATTTAATCCGCAAAATATTTGCTATATTGCTACAAGAGATTATGAAGAAGCTGAGTTAGAATTCATAAAAAAACATAATATTAAAGTATTTTTTATGAAAGATATTAATGCTGAGAATATTAATAAAGTTTTTGCTGAGGCGATAAATCATGTTAGTAAAAATGTAGATTATTTTGGAATTTCTTTAGATATGGATTCTATGTCGCCAGAGTTTACTCCAGGAACTGGCTGTTATAATCCTAATGGTTTAGAGTTTACTTGGGTGTTAGCTAATATTAAAGAGGCTTCTAATCATAAGAAATTTATCGGACTAGAAATGACAGAATTTAACCCACTATTAGATATTGATAGAAAAACTTTTAAAGTGATAATGGATATTACTAAGTCTATCCTTTAGGAGGGAAAAATGGCTAATAAAATAAGTATTGCAGGAATTGTTGAGACTGAAGAAACTCATGTTATGGGATTTGCTAGGAATATTTCTACAGATGCTATAAAAAGTACTTATCAAGAGGATTCTAAAAAACTTGAAAAGCTATTACAGGGAGTTAATGAGGTTAAATCTCATATTAGTATTATCAAAGGGATAAGCGAAGATTTTAAAAGTATGCAGGTTGTTTTTGGAGCAATAGTAGAACTTTCAGGAGAGGCAAATAATATTTTAACAGAAGATAAGGGAGTTTGGGCGGTTATTCCACCACATCCTACAGTTTTAAAAGTAGTTTTAAATGGTAGTAAAGATCATCTTAAAGAGGCTTGGAATAAGGCATTTACTTTTATAAAAGATAATAAATTAATTGTTGATATGTATGCTAATGCTTGGGAGGTTTATGCTTCTTCAGAGGAAAACAACCTAATTACCGAAATTTATATTCCACTAATAATAACAAAAGATAAAGATTTAGAAAAATTATCTATCTAATGATAATTTTTTATGATATAATATTATTAAAATGTATAAGAGGATAATTTTATGAGTAATTATAAGATAAATATTGAAGGTATCGTTGAAACTGAAGATTTCTACCTTATTGGATATGAAAGATTTACTACTTCTCATGAAGGCATGATTAGTGCTATGAAAGAAGATTTTACAAAATTAGGTGCCTATGCAACTAAAGTAAAAGCAGTTGCTCCTGCCGTAGCTGTATATAAAAGTTTTGATCCAGAAACTATGAATGCTTTTATACTAAATGCAATTCCTGTAGAACCAACAGAAGAAACAGCTAAAGAATGTGTTAGAATTTTAGAAGAAAAAGGTATTTGGGCGGTAATTCCTCCGTTTGATGCGGTTTTAAAAGTAACCTTAGAAGGTTCTTACAATCATTTAATGGAAGTTTGGACGAAAGCCTATGAATTTATTGCAGAAAATGAATTAATAGTAGACTCTTATGCTAGCCCTTGGGAATCTTACAAAGTAGATCCAAGCCAAACTGGTGGTGATGATTCTAAATTAATTACTGAAATTTTCATTCCTTTAATTCCAATGGAAGAAGTAGAAGAGGAATAATCTCTAGTTTATTTCCTTTATTAATTATTTAAGAACCCTAAGAGTAGCTTAGTTAAAAAGAATATTCTTAGGGTTTTTTATAAAAAACTAATGTAGTATGAGAAAAGGTAAATTTAAAAAATTACAAGAAGATATTTTCTGTGCAGTAGTAAATTTTATTTCTATTTTTGCAATTTTATTTATATATCTTTTAAAAATTATATTTTTAATTATTAGGATTTTATTAATAAAAAAAAAATAAAATTTAGATATTCAATTGGAAAAATTACATGAAAAGTAATATACTTTATTATGCCAAAAAATATAAAAGAATTTTATTTATGTTTATATTATTAGCACTATTTGTTTACTCAATTAATAGTGTTTTTGTAATATATAACTGGTTGCAAAAATCCACAGATACTAATGAGGAATATGAAATTTTAAAACAGCAAAACACTAAAATTCTTGAAGAAATAGAGCTTTTAAAATTTAAAACTGCAGGATTAAAAGAAGAAACTCTTAATAAAGATATTTTAGAAACTCAAGCAAAATCTGCCCTTAATGTTGCTCGGGCTAAAGAAATTATTATTATTCATTAAAATAGAAAATCTATGCAAATAGGAATTAATTTTTACCATTATAGTCTTATAATCCTTTGTATTACTGCCCTTGCTATAATTATATCTAGTATATTTAATAAAAAGCTAACAGAAACTTTAGCTACAGCTATTGTATTGATTGTTTTTTATCTTTATTGGTTTGCTCTTTTTGGTATTTTAGCAATTGGATATTGGTCGCTACTATCTTTTATAATTATTGGATTTTTAGTTTGTATATTTATAAAAAGAAAACAACTCTTAAGTTTTATTTCAATTAGTTTTTTTGCTTGGGTTTTACTAGTATTTGTGATTGCTATTATTTTTCGTGATTCTTTTTTTTACCACTGGGATGATTTTAGCCATTGGGGAACTACATTAAAAGATATGTTTTATACTAATGAAATTATTAAAAGAAGTTTTAATGATTACCCAATAGGAACAAGAGTATTTCAATACTTTATATTAAAAATATATGGAGTATATAATGAAAGTGTAGCTTTAACATATCTTTATATTATTTATTTTTCTTTTATAATATATCCTTTAGCTAAAATTGAGAAATCTAAGAATACCAAAAGGATAGGTAAATATTTATTAATACTATTTTATGGAATGTTAGCTTTATTATTTCCATTTGGTTTTGATAGTGTAGATCTTTTTAGTTCTTTATTGGTTGACTTTGTACAAGGGATGACTTTTGGTTTTATTATTTTTATTATATCTAATAGGAAAAAATTTGATTCTCATACTAAATTATTACTCTTTTTATTATTGTTTTTTTTAGTGCAAATAAAAATAGTTGGTTTAATGCTAGCGGTTGCTGCGGTATTATTAATAATTTTAAAAGATAAAAACTATAAAGATTATAAGAATATTTTGTTTTTTATATCTCCAGTAGTTTTATCAAAATTATCTTGGTTTATTTATATTAAATACTATGATTATTCTAATTATTTAGTTAATAATCTTTATAGTTCAGAAACAAAGAGCTTTGTAATAAATAGTTTTATTAGTGATTATTTGCAAGGATTAATAAAAATAGGAATATTCCTACATTTATCGCCATTTGTATTATTGTTGATAGTTTCAGCTTTAGCTTTATATATTACAATTATTCACAAAGATTTAAGAAATAATGCTATTAAATTTTATTTAGTGTTTTTGGCTTTATTTATAATTTATAACTTTGGTTTATATTCAATGTATATGAAAGCCTTTTCTTCATCTGAAAAGATGAAACTGGGTGGATTTGTAAGGTACCAAACAATTATATGGGGAGGAGTAATTTTTATGCTATTTTTATATATTCCCCAAATTGTTATGAGATTTAAGAATCATATAGTTTTATTATTAGTATTAAATATATTTGTAGCACCATTTACAATACATATTATCTACAAAGAAGCTAGATATTATAAGAAGGATTTAGAAGGATTTTTAAGGGAAAACTATAAAGAACTACCAGTAATTTTACAGACAAGATTAAATATATTAAAAATTAAAAAGCAACTACCAAAAGATTTTATTAACAAAAACATTGTTATATTTTCTGATGGTTATCAAAGAGTTTTATTGCGATATGAAACAGGAAATTCATATATTTTCTTTGCAAATCAGGGTGTATATCCAAATATTATAGTGATAATAGATAAGGAAAAATCTAAACAAGAAATTATAGATTTTATTAAATTACATAAATTAAATATTAAATTTAAAGATATAACAGAAACTGCTGTAATTAATATCCCATAGGAATTTTGCAATTGTTGAAAATTATGTTATTATCTTAATTCTGAATTAAAAATAAAAATAAGAGCATGACAACAAACATACCGATAATAATACCTTCATATTTACCTGATAAGAGATTGTTAGAATTAATAGATAATCTAACTAATCTAGGAATTCAAACCATAATAGTGATAAGAGACGGTGGTGGTGAAGAATATAATTATATTTATGATGAAATTGCTAAGAATTCTAACTGCATTTTAGTTTGCCATGATATGAACTATGGTAAAGGTCGTGCTATTAAAACAGGAATAAACTCTTATTTAGAAAATGGTTCTTTTAAAAATGGTTTTGTTTTAGCTGATGCTGATGGTCAGCATTTGCCTGAGGATATTATTAAGGTTAGTAAGGTTTTAGAAGCTAATCCAGAGTCCTTAATTATTGGTAGCAGATCTTTTGATAAAGATGTGCCACTTAGAAGTAAGCTAGGTAATGCAATTTCTCGTTATGTTTTTTCTTTTACCTTAGGTAGAGAAATTTCTGATACTCAAAGTGGTTTAAGAGGAATGCCTCATCATCATTTAAAAGAATTTTTAAAATTAGAAGGTGATAAGTACGAATTTGAAACAAATGTTTTAATAGAAACTAGAAGAAGCGATATTGAAATTAAAGAAGTTCCTATTACTACAGTATATTTAGAAAACAACAAATCATCACACTTTAATCCGTTAGTAGATTCTTTTAAAATTTATTGGCTAATTGTAAAGTATTCTATGTCTTCATTGATTTCATTTTTGGTTGACTATTGGTTGTTTTTATTTTTACATATTTTTACCCAAAATATCTTGCTTTCTTCTTATGTAGCAAGAGGGGTATCTTTATTTATTAACTATAAAGCCAACAAAAATATAGTTTTTAGATATAAAGAAAAATCAAAGTTTCTTTTTTCTAAATATTTACTACTATGTTCTTTTTCAATTACAATATCTTATTTAGCTGTATCTTACTTAGTATCATTAAAAGTTAAAATATGGTTAGCAAAATTAATTGCCGAAGGAATTTTGTTCTTTTTTAACTTTTATGTGCAAAAAAGATATATCTTTAAAAAATAGGATATTCCTAGAGTTTTTTCCATATTTTTAAATTTAATTGATAATACTTATAAAATCTATTACAATAGTGAGAACAACCTTATGATTGTTGTTATATTTTGTTATATTGAAAATAAATAGGAGTTAATGTATGGCTGGTGGTATAAAATTAACCATAGAAGATGCTAAAAAAATCTATAAGGATATGGTTCTAGTAAGAAAATTTGAAGAAAAATGTGCTTCATTATACTCTCAAGGACACATTCTAGGATTTTTACATCTTTATATAGGACAAGAAGCAGTAGCTACAGGTTTTAACTTTTTAAAAAACCCTCAGGATACCCATATTACAGCTTACAGATGCCATGCTCATGCTTTATTGCAAGGTGAAATAGAACCTAAAATTGCAATGGCAGAACTTTTGGGTAAGGGTACAGGGTCTTCTAAAGGTAAAGGTGGTTCTATGCATATTTTCTCTAAAGAAAAAGGATTCTTTGGTGGACATGGTATCGTTGGAGCTCAAATTCCTATAGGAACAGGTTTAGCCTTAACTCATAAAAGAAAAGCTGATGGTGGGATTAATGTTGCTTATATGGGCGATGGTGCTTTTCCACAAGGTCAGGTTTACGAAGCCTTTAACTTAGCTTCATTATATAATTTACCAATATTATTTGTTCTTGAAAACAATCAATATTCTATGGGAACTCCATTAGATAGAACCTATGCCAATAAAAAACTATATGATAATTTACCAAGTAGAAGTATTCCATTTGGAGTACAATCAGCAACGGTTGATGGTATGGATGTGATTAAAGTTATGGAAGGTGCTGCTGAGGCTATGAAATATGTTCGTGATGGTAAAGGTCCATTTATGTTAGAAGTTAAAACATATAGATATAGAGGACATTCTATGTCTGATCCACAAAAATACCGTAGTAAAGAAGAAGTAGATCATTTTAGAAATGAAGATGATCCAATTCTTAATTTTGAAAAATATGCTACAGATAAAAAACTATTAACTGCCGAAGATTTTAAAGCTATTCAAGCTGAGGTGAAAAAAATAGTTGCTGAATGTGAAGAGTTTGCTATAAATTCACCAGAACCAGCTGAAAGCGAATTATATACTGATATTTTAGCATAAGTTATAAATTTTAAAGATACGAATTGAAAATAAATTTGGAGTAAGAAGATGCCAATAAAAATATTAATGCCAGCATTATCGCCAACGATGACAGAAGGAAAGTTGAGTAGATGGGTAAAGAAGGAAGGAGAAGCGATAAGATCGGGAGATATAATAGCGGAGATAGAAACCGATAAAGCGACAATGGAGTATGAAGCAACAGATGATGGAGTATTAGGGAAAATATTAATACCAGATGGAACTGAGAATGTATCAGTAAATACATTAATAGGAGTAATGTTAGAAGAAGGAGAAGATAAATCTTCCATTGATTCTTTCGTTGCTGGTGGAAATGTAGCAACTGTTCCTGTAGTAGCCGAAGCTACTACTTCTACACAAGCAGTTGTAGAAACCTCAAATTCTATGCAAGGTTCAGGTATTGCTGATGTTTCTTATGCTGGTTCACCTACTAAAAGCATTACCGTTCGTGAGGCTTTAAGAGAA
Source organism: Alphaproteobacteria bacterium (assembly GCA_031256515.1). Classification (GTDB taxonomy): domain Bacteria; phylum Pseudomonadota; class Alphaproteobacteria; order WRAU01; family Hepatincolaceae; genus WRAU01. Next base: position 1,079 of record JAIRQL010000052.1, on the reverse strand, counting down.
GCAATGACTGAAGAAATGTTAAAAGATGAAACAATATATGTATTAGGTGAAGAAGTAGGGCATTATCAAGGTGCTTATAAAATTACTCAAGGTATGTTAGATAAGTTTGGTCCTGAAAGAATTATGGATACTCCAATTACCGAATACGGTTTTACTGGAATGGCAATTGGTTCGGCTTTAAGTGGCTTAAGACCAATTGTAGAATACATGAATTTTAGTTTTTCTCTACAAGCAATAGATGATATTATCAACACTGCAGCTAAAACTCATTATATGAGTGGTGGAGATTTAACTTGTCCTATCGTATTTAGAGGCTTAAATGGTTCTGGTACTAAAGTTGCCGCTCAGCATTCACATGATTTTTCTTCATTATATGCTAATATACCAGGTTTAATTGTAATTGCTCCTTATTCAGCGGAAGATGCTAAGGGCTTATTAAAATCAGCAATTAGAGATAATAATGCGGTAATTTTCTTAGAAAATGAACCACTATATGGAAAAACTTTTGAAATGCCAGATGTGGAAGATTTAATTATTCCTATTGGTAAAGCAAAAATAGAAAGAAGCGGTACAGATGTTACGATTGTTTCTTACTCTATGGGAATGCAAGTATCTCTAGATGCTGCTAAAGAACTAGAAGCTATGGGAATTTCTGCAGAGGTAATTAACTTAAGAACCATTAGACCATTAGATATTGAAACTATTGTTAATTCTGTTAAAAAGACTAATAGGTTAGTAAGTGTTGAAGAAGGTTGGGAATTTGGTGGAATTGGTTCGCAACTATCCGCTATAGCTATGGATTATGCTTTTGATTACTTAGATGCACCTGTTGTAAGGGTAACTGGTAAAGATGTGCCTGTTCCTTATGCTTCTAACTTAGAAAAACTAGCCTTATTATCAGTAGCTGATGTTGTTAGTGCTGCTAAAAAAGTATGCTACAAATAGAATTACTATAAATATTAAAAATAAATTTGGAGTAAGAAGATGCCAATAAAAATATTAATGCCAGCATTATCGCCAACGATGACAGAAGGAAAGTTGAGTAGATGGGTAAAGAAGGAAGGAGAAGCGATAAGATC
>JAIRQL010000042.1 GCA_031256515.1 Alphaproteobacteria bacterium | reverse complement strand
ATTAATAATTTCTTTGCATATTTCTTGTTCTTTCCTTTGCTTTCTAAATAATTTATTCTTGTTTCCATTTCTTCTACTTTTAGTTGCAATTCTGTTATATCTACTTGCTCTTGGCTGTAGTGCCTCTCTTTATTAGCCTTTAATAAATTTATATTAAATACTACTTCCTCTACTCTTGCTCTTGATCTACTTTTACCTTTATATCTTCTACTCATTCTACCTCTCCATACCTTTATCTTTCTTTTTATTTATTACTAAATTTTGTTTAACATTATCTAATAATTGATTTTTATGCTGTCCTATCTCTATCCTACAACTATCTTTTAAAGCCTCTTTAAACCCTTGTTCTAAAATTTGAGTAGGTAAATTAGTACAACGATTAAGTAGTTTCATAAATGCTGAATCTGTTGCTTTATTTTCTCTAACATATTTAGATAATTTACTTTGATAAGTTTTAAAAATATCGCTTTCCTCAATTTCTTTCTCTACTATCTTTGGTGCTTTTTCTTTTAAAAACTCATCAAAATCATTAGCGATTTTATGAGGGTCTTTAATATCGCCTCTATAACTTCTTGCAAAACTATTAACAATTTTTCGCATAGATGTATTTTCTAAGTTTTGTAAATCTTTGCTTTTTTCTCTGCCATGTTTTTTCTCTAAATTTTCTAGTGATGACTCATATAATTTTTCAATCTCTTTTTTCTTATCATCAATACTTAAATCAGAAATATCTATTTTATCAATTGCTCTATTTATTAATAATTCCTTACGAGAACGAATAATTTCTAAGTCTCCTTTTAATTCATTATCTAATGAATTTGGTAGTACAGGTTTATCTAAAAAGTTATCTACAAAATCTATTATTCTTTTATAATCCTCTAATGTTATTTCTTCTTTATCTTCATGTTCTTTAATATCATCTACATCTTGGATTTCTTCATCATCATCTTCATAGTCAGATATATCTATATTTTTTAAATCTTCCATTTTCTTATCCTTTCTAGTTTGTTGATTTCATGTAAAGTAAGAGGATAGATAACTTAATAAATTACCTATCCTCTTATAGCTACTTTTCTACTCCAGTATCTTTAGAATGGGCTTTAGAGTTTGATTTATTAGTAATTTTTTCCCCATTTTCTTTAGTTATGGATATTGGGCATTCTTTAGTAATTTTAATCTTGCCCTTTGGTGATAACCTAGCTTCAATAGATATTTGATCATTGAGGTTAGATTTTTCTAAAACTTGCGATTGCTCTTTATTTGTAGTTCCTACAAAATGGAATTTTTCGTAGTTGCCATCTTTATCTGCAGTTTTAATAGTAAGATAAGAAAACTCCTTACTAGTTTCCTTCCCAGTATTGTTATCTATAGAAGCCTGTGTTTTAGTAGCAAGTTCTTTATGAATAACTCCTTCTAGCTTTACCATAGCTTTAGGAATTTCAAAATCTTTGTTAATTTTCATATCATTAACAATTAAATTTGTATAAGTAGTTTTTTCGCCATAGTCATTTTCAGATTCATTATAAGATAAATAACCATTTAGTTTAAGTTGTGGTTGTTTTGCTGAATCTTCTAAATTCTTGATACTTTTTAAATCTTCTAAAACCTTATCTTCAGCTATAAACTTACCTTCATCATCTTTTTTTAGAAAATAGGTTAAATTATACCACTGTGCTTCTTTATCTTTACCTGGTGATACTGCTACAGAAAATTTGGCAACTCCTTTTTCCTCATCTATTTTTATTCCTTGTTTGTAAATATTTCCAATTACTGAAAATCTATTTGTCATCGTAAAACTCCTTGTTTAATTAATGTTTACTCTTAATAGTGTAAAAATTAATAGAAAGAGTTTCTATTTATAAAAATTAAGTTTTTTAAGGTAGATAGTTCATGAAAAAAAGGATTAAAAACACCGAATACTTTGAGGTTCGGTTTTTAATCCTTTTTATTATTGAAATAAAAATAGTTTAATTATCTTTCTTGACTAAAATCTTTTGATTTAGTTTTTACTTTGCTTTTATTCTGATTCATAAATTCTATTGTCTTTTCATCAATGCTCTTTCTTAAAAATTCATTCATTTTTGATGTATCATTACTCTCATAAAACTCTATCATCAGTGTATTAAATTCTAACTTATCTTTAGCTTTTACATTTATAATTGGATACCCCTCATTTAAAAGTATACCATTCATCATAAATCTACCTGTTCTTTTATTTACATCAAAGAAATATTGATTTCTTGCCATATCTAAAAAAACATAAATTGCTTTATCGTATATATCTTCAATTTTATTAGCTTCATTAACCATATTACTAAATAAACTATCTAATTTATCTGCTACTGGTGGTAAATAATCAGTTCCAGCAATTCTTACATCATTGTCTCTAAATTCTCCCCAATTTAAAGCATCATCAAATCCTGATAAAGCATGAATATTACATACAGTCTCTTTATTTAAGGTAAAATTTCCTGTTTTTACTAAGTTAAACAATTTATCCCAAGCATTCTTTTGGTTAATTACAACTTGTTGATCAGCAATTCTATGACCTCCAACTGTAATACCATCCATTATTGTTTGTACCTCTGGTAAAGTATAATTAATACCCTCTAAATTAACTGCATCTAATACTAATACACTAACTTCTCTTTTTGCTAAAAAAAGTGATTTCTCTTTATTAGGAGTTATTCCAAAGTGTTTATCTTTCATATTAAATTCCTTATTTTATTATCAACATTATATACTATTTTTATTTTAACTTCTTCAACATTTCTTTATTTTTAAAAAAGAAAGGAATATCGCAGTAGATAGGAGTTTTAGCATTATTCTGTACAAATACAATTTGTTTTCCTGCAGGCATAGACATAACATCAGTTGGACTTATTAAATCAACCATCTTCTTAACTCTTTGCCTACTTTTTGAAGCCCCAGTCCACTCAGTAATTTGAGTTTGACCTGCCATTGCTGCTAATCTTTTAGCTGTAGAATCATTGTTTTGTGGTAAAACTATTTTAAATGCTGTGTTAGTAAGCATAGTATTTAAAGCTCCTTCACTGTATTTATCGGTAATTTGCCCGAAATCTTGACATACAAATAAAAAACTTCCTCTATATCCACGAGCGATAGCTGGTCCATCTATTACAGCAGAGATTGGGGGAAAGAATGCTACTTCATCTAGTATAAATCTTACAATATTAGATTTCTTAACTATTTTCAAATCTTGAGAGGTAATATACTTATAAGCAACTTCTACAAATATTGCACTTAAAACACCAAACATTTCTTGTTCTGCTGCTGGGCTAATTAAATATACTGTGATAGGAGTTTCCTTTGTTCCTCTAATATCTGCCATTGAAAAAGTATTTTGTGAGGTTATATCTCTAACATACTCACTATTAAATACTGCTAAATCACTGCTGATAGTGGCTAAGATACTTCCCAATGTATTTGGACTAGTTGTAGATAATTCAGAAAAAACATTTTGACATCTTACTTTTACTGTACTTGGAATCTCAAGATAATCTAATTCTTTTACTTTTTTTAGAAAGCCTTCCTGTGAGGCATCTTTATCACTATCTTCGTCATCTTCATCTCTAACCCCAATTGTAGCTAAAATATCTTTTACTTTAGCAATATTAGTAGAGTTATTCTCTAATTCTTCTTTATATATGGAATATAAAATCATTGCAGATAATGTTTTTCTTCCAGAATTAGCCCAAAAGGTATCTCCTTTAGGCATTTTTATTAAAATACTAGTAATCATATCCACATACTTTTCTCTTTCTGCTGTGCCTTTTGGCAAATTACTTAAATCTATAGGATTCCAAAAAGTAGTATTATCATTCCTTTTATCAAAAGGTTGTCCCCATTCTATCCTAAAAACATTAGAAATTTTCTTTCTATATCTTGAAGTCTCATCATATAGTTCTCCCTTAGGATCATTTATAATTAAACAATCTTTATCGCAAGATAGTATTGTTGGAATAACTGTACCACTAGTTTTACCTGCTCCTGCTGGAGCAACACATAATAATCCTAGTGGCTCATTTGTTCTTAATATTTTGGAATGAAAACTCCCTAAACAAAATCCATCTTCTTGTAATACACTTGACTTTGCTCCATTTGGTTTTATTTTTTTAACATCAGACTTTGTTGCATACCTTGAAAATTTAAGGGTTAAAGAATGCCATCCCATAGTATCCTATTAGGTACTGCGTGTTGCATACCTTGAAAATTTAAGGGTTAAAGAATGAGGATTTTTTAATAAAAAATACATTAATAGCACAATAAATACTAGAAGTGTTATAGATGTAATCCAAAAAGTTATTAAATCGTATCGCTGATTAATAAATATTTTATAAAGATACTTTAAAAATCCTAACTCAGTGAGAGATGTATCCAGAAAAAACTTTAAATATACAAATTCATATAAACCAAAAGTTAGTAATAAACTTAAAATAGTTCTAATTAGTATGTAAAAACAATATTTATAGTCTTGTGTTGATCTTGGTAATGCCATGTTGATTTCCTTTAATAAAGTTAAAAACTCATAACTTTATTAAAGGAAATGTTGTAATAGATTTATATTTATAAAAATTAAGTTTTTTAACCTAATTATCTTTCCCTATCTTGACTTTTCTTTTTAGATTTAGGCTTTTCTGAAATATCCTTTTCAACTTCAAAATCTTTTGATAATTCTAATAATGAATCTAGTCTTTCATCCATTTTTTTATATATAAACTTATCAAAGGCATTAGTTTTATTATCTCTAGTTTCATTTAAAGCATTAATATATTCTAATTTTTCTTCTACCTTAATCATTATAGGGGGATATTTATTCTTTAGTAAAACCATATTCATAAGAAGTCTTGAGGTTCTGCCATTACCATCTATAAAGGGATGAATATTTACTAATTCAAAATGGGCTTTACTTGCAAGTTCAACTGGGTGCATTATTCCAATTTTTTGTTTTTCTACAAACCAGTTATTAAACTCTGCCATTAACTTAGGAAGATCATTGGGAAATGGAAAAATTATATTTGTGCCTCTTATACCTACATTAACTCGTCTGTAAACCCCTTTATTATAGTCATCTATATTATTTAATATCATAGAGTGTATTTTTAAAATATCTTCTATATCTATTATAGGTTTATTATTATCTTTAGTTTCAAATATGTAATTAAAGGCTTTAGAATGATTTACTACCTCAAACAATTCTCTCATATCTTTACTACCAATGGAACACCCCTCTAACACTAATGATGTTTCCATTAATGTTAGAGTATTCCCCTCTATGGCATTACTATGATAAGTATTTTCAATATCAAAGTCTTCCACAAATTTATAATAAAATAACTCCTTATCATTTAGATATGGTTTTATTTTTAAATATTTTTCTGTTAACTTATCATAATCCATCTTGATTACCTGTTTTTGTTACATTTTTATATTATAGCATATTAATAATAGGACTCTAATCTATTTTGATTAGAGTCCTATTAATCTACTAAGAACAACCAGTATCATATGTATTTGTTAAATAGGTAGAACCATCTACTCTTTCTATATGGTCTTTATAGTAAAATCTACTTTTTGGATTTAGTTTTGAGCCACAACTTTCTCTATATTGTTGCGGTTGTCCTATCTTTTTATGATTTATATAACCTTCTTCAAAATCTTTTCCTGTAAAGAATTGCTGATTACCAAATTTTACAATTGTTCTCATCCAATTTACATCATGCCCTGTTGGAGCTCCTCTATTTAAATCATCATAATATTTATAGCCATTTTGAATTTTACTATGAGGATATTTAGTTGGGTCTAGCTCTTTATCATCAATAACAATTTTTCTATTATCTTCTTGTGGAATTAAAATATATCTAGTCATAACTCTCTGTGAAAAACCATTATTATTATCATGCTTCCATTCATTATTACCATTCCAATCTAGTATGTGTTGAAAATAAGAATCTTTTGTCTCAACACAATCACCTAAATACTCAATTGTATTATCAGATCGTATCCAATAATATTTTCCTAAATGTTTTGATTGGCTATTTTGAATATCATGAGAAACAGGACAACCTTCAAATTGAATTTTTAAATTATCTGTTTTTCCCTCAGGATCTAAAATACATCCTGAAATATATTTTTTATCACCATTATCTTCTGCATAATACCATTGTCCTTGTTTAATATATGTATCATCAACTGCAATAGCTTCACATACTAAATAATCTATTTGATGGATAAATTGTTTAGCAGGAACACATCCACCTGCTGCATAAGTTTTATCGTCTTCGGTAAAATATGGCTGATACCTTTGATAAGAAATATGATTAGTAAAATCATTAAAAATATCACAATCTTCTCTTTCTGCTGGAAAATCTTTAATTCTACTGCATTCTTGAGTAATTTTCTTATTACCATCTTTATCTATGTAATAAATTTGCTGATAAGCATGGATAATTTCTTTTTCTTGATTATAAAGCTGAGTACATCCATCATAAGTTCTTATATATTCTGGAGTTTGTAATTCGTTTCCTATTGTATTATCTTCAAGTGGAGAGCTAACTCCTCCTGTATTAATACTAGTACTACCATTTGATGTAGGAATATCCTTTTTTTTATCTTCCTTTTTCTCCTCTTCTGTTTTTAGTTTTAAATTACCTGGAAGATTGCCTTGCACAAGTAAGGCTGTACCTCTTTGAAGGAATTTCTTGTCTAAATCTATAGTTGATGTCAAGTTAGATACATTAACTCTGCCTTTTTGATCTAATATTGCTATCCACGAAATATCAATAATATTAGTATTAGCTTTTTCCATATGTGGTGTAGTTTTTAACAAACCCTCAATTATTTTCTGTTCACCATCAATTTTTGCTGTAACTTTTTGTTCTTTTTCTATATTTACTTGTTTATTAACCGTTACACTAAAATCAGCATATACACTTGATAGTGAAATAAAAAAACTTGTAATACCAATAATAGATAACTTTTTATTTAAAATATTCATATTATACCTCTTATTTTAATTGGATAGCTTAATCCTAACTAAAATAAAAAACGACATCTATTTATAAATATTAAGTTTTTTAAGGTGGATTTGGGTTGTATAATATTAGTAATTGGTGTGAGTTGACTCGCAATTCTTATATATGTTAGAATTGTAAGATAGACAACTAACTTTTTGGTGATTACTTATGTTATCTGCTTATGGAAATGATGGTTCAAAATATATTGCGTGTGAAACTAATAAAGGGGAAATGGACTTTTATTGCTCTCAATGTAAAAGTATTGTTATTCTAAAAAAAGGAAGTAAAAAAGTTCATCATTTTGCACATAAGCCACCTGTTGATTGTATATATAGTGAAAATGAATCTGATACCCATTATAAATGTAAACAAGATATATACCTAGCCTTAAAAACTAGGGAGGATTGTATTAATGTAGATTGTGAAAAAGATTTAGGCAAAATTAGAGCAGATGTGTATTGGGAAAACTTAAAAGGAGAAAAGTTTGCAATTGAAGTTCAAAAAAGCTCTATAAGCACTGATTACATAAAATATAAAATGACTAGGTATAAGGAACTTGGAATATATGTAATATGGTTGCTACCTAGTATGCTATCTACAGCTAAAAGAGAAGCAAGAGATACTGATAATAAAAACAATAATATAAATCTAGTAAAACCATTAGAATGGCATAAATATTTACATAAATTATATTTCGGTAAACTATATATCTGGTGTGGAAATTTAGATATTCAAGTTATTCATTTAGATAGTTATATCTATTATATAGAATCTGGTAATTGGGTTGATGAATCGGATATTTCTACAGAAACTAACTGGTATCAAGATAATTATGACAGAGGACACTATGGTGGACATCCTAAATTTTCTAAATCTAAAAAGGTGGCTAAAACTTATAATAAAACTTTAAATTTAGTTAATGATTTTTCTTCTTCAAAACAACGAAAAAATATTAAGTTTGATACCATTGATTGTTTACTTCTTAATGATAGAATAAGAAGTTTTTGGAAACAATAAAATTACTTAATTTTTTCTTAAAAGGATTAAAAACCGAACTCAAAAGTATTCGGTAAATTATTGACTATCTATCCAATATTAACAACCCTTTTTATCTCTAATACTGTATAATTTAGATAAATATAATCTAATTCTTCTGTATGTAAAACATCTCCTAAATCTATCCAACTCCCAGAAAAATGAAATTTTATTGTATTATCTTCTGCTACTTTAAGTTTAATATAGTCTTTTAATATATTATAATATCCACTATCTCTATATCTTTCTTTAGGAATAGATTGTATAAAGGTTTCTATTCCACTTTTTAAGTATCTTTTTACTCTCATTATATATTAACTATTCTTTACTATCTATAGGTTGTAAATTAACATCAACTTGTAGCTTTAGGATTACTCTTGTTCCAGATGGAATACTTACTACAGGTGCTAAATCTATAGTTTTCTCTAAAAATTGTGTAGATAAATCTACAATATTAAGAGCTGTATATTGTGCTAATGATGTTGCTCCTGTCGTTGGTAATTTATCAGCTCCCAGCATTGCCATACCACCCAATACAGATAATGAAAAAGTTTGACCGTATTTTTCCCACATACGATTATCTAGTTCTCCAATTATTCCAGCTCTACCCATAGTATCATTCAAGATAGCTGAGGTTATCATCATAGATTTACCATTAGGAAAATAAACTCTTTTACATTCGGCATTTAAAGCTGTTTCACCATAAGCCTGCAGAGGTTCAAAAGTACAGATAAACTTACTACCTTTAGGAATAAGAATTTCTTTACTATCAAAAGAAGATACATCTTTCTCACTAACTGCAACAAACTCGCCACCTCTTCTGCTGTTAATATTAGTTTCAATTAATAAACGAACATACATATCAGTAGTGGTAATTTTATCACGAGATACCGGGCTTGATGTTATATCCTCTGGTGTTCCCAACTCACTATAATCTTCCATATAAAATGAATCTTCTATACTACCTTTTAAATTTACTCTATCTCTTTCACCTGCTAATACCAGCTTATATTTTGATACTCTTTTTCGTCTAGCTTCTTCTTCAGCTAATTTTTTAGCAAGTAATTTTTGTTCTTTATCTTTTTGTAATCTCGTTGCTTCTTCTTGTCGTAATCTTTCTTCTTCTTTTAGTCTCTCCTCTTCGCTCAGTTTATCTAATTGTGCTTGTCTTTTTCTTTGAGCTTCTAATTCTTTTTGTTTTCTTAATTGTTCTTCTTTTCTTTTTCTCTCAATCTCAGCTTTTCGTTTTTCTTCGGCTGTAGTTTTATAGTTGATAATATTAAGAGTATTTTCTTTATCTTTTGCTAAAAATCTTGCCTCGTCGCTCTCTACTTCAGCTTGTAAGTTCATACTTAATAAAATCATAAAAACTAGGAAATATTTACTTAATCTCATACTTTCCTCCTTTGTACTCAATACAAACAAAAGCTCCATTTGCTACTATGGTAATTTTCTTTGCCAATGTTTGAACTACTATTACATTATCTTTTATAACCTTATTTACTGGAATATCTATATCATCTACAACTTCTTGAACATTAGGAATAGTTCTTAATGTTCCATCATCTGTTGTATAATCTAAATAAGTATACTGACCATCCGTCCACACTTTAGAAGGAGCAATTTTTTTGTAATCACAAAACCAAAAACCACAAAATCTTTTAGAATACATATTAAAATCATAATCAAAATCAGGATTTTGAGCCTTTTCTTTCTCTTGATTTAATAATTGCTTTTCTAATTTTGTTTGATTGTTAAAAGCTAATTTCCCTACACTAATATGTAAATTCGGTTCTTGACTATTATCTTCATAATCAAGAGTATTTATCATAAAAACAAAATTACCGTCTTTGGTGGAAACATTGATATTAGTCTTTTCCTTTGGCAACTTAGGGGATATTAATAGAGTATTTGAATTTATATTTTCAACATCTGCTATTAATTCATCACCTACCACAAAATAATTAATAATTGAAGAAAACTGAATAGTAGTAACCATACCTTTTTTTACAAATATTTCTTTAGTATTAAATGTACTACTCTCAATCCATTCATTACTTGCTTTTAGATTAACAGAAACTATACATACTAAAATTATCAGCAATATATTTATAACTTTACTCATTTACCAATCTCCTACCGACGATTTTTCTTCTTTTTTAGGTTTATCTGCTTTTTTTAAGTTTATTCCTTTATCTGTTTCAACCCTTTGTTGTTTTATACCAATAGAATAATCACTTACTAAGTAGCTAAAAGGATTATTTAAATAATCTTGCCCTTTTAAAATCTCTGTATTTTCTTCAAACCTCACTGTAGCTATGGCAATTGTTGTGGATATAACTTTTCCATTAGGTTTAAAGCTATCTATCATTTCATATTCAACCTGGTATTGATTATCATTTAATACTGAAGAAGAGATAATATTGATAGTTCTTATAATATTATTATCTACCGCCCATTTATAGGGAGAATCTGGACTTTCTTGATAAAGACTATAAAAACTTGATTTAACTTCATTGTTAGATAAAAACATAACTAAATTCCAACGGTCATTTTCACTAGCTAAATCTATCGTTTCTCTTTTTTTAACATAATCACGAGCTAGAAACTCTTTAACTGCCCTTAAAGAAGTTTTTGATTGTTTATATGGTTCTACATAAACTACTTGTTCGTCTTTAGGTAAAAAATGTACGAAATATGGAACTTTTTCCTTAAGTGGCAATAATATTAAAATTACTACCACCAGCATAAAGTTAAAGATCAAACTCATAAAAAAGGCAAATAAAACTATTTGGGTTACTTTAGTGTCAGTACGAGAATTATCATTGATATTAATAAATTTATCTTTATCAAATAAATTAATAATCTTACTTTTAGTTTTATCTTTAACTGCTTTAATATTCTCTATTTGTTCTTGACTTGGTTTTGTAGCTTTTACTTTACTAAAGAAAGAACTTAATTTTCCTTTTATAGCCATCTTCCATTCTCATAAATTTTATTACAAGCACATCTGCTTTTTTTAATATCATCACGACCATACCCTGCTTTACTTGGGTCTCTTTCGTATTTAGTAGGAATAGTACAACCACCTAACCCTATTAATAGTAAAACTACTGCTATTATCTTCATTACATACCTCCTTTCATATTTTTCATTAAGTTACCCAAATGAGGTAAATTAGCCCCTGCTAATTGCCCTAATCCCCCAGAAATTCTATTAGCTATATCATTAACAATTTTTATTAGTACAATACCAATAAATGATACTAATACTACTCCCATACATGAGGAGAAAAAATCTCCCATATCCTTAAATACTAAAGCACTTCTAACCACTCCTGCAAATAAACTTAAGAAAAGAGATAAGCAGGTAATTTTTAAAATAGCTCCAATTACTATTTGAGTAGCTCCTACTGTAAGATTTCTAGTAAATTTAAAAAAACATAAGAGTATCAATATACTGCTTAGCGAAAGAACAAAGTAAAATTCCACCGTTAAAATTAAAATATTGGCTAAAACTACTAAAGTTAAGGTAGTTAGTGCTAATATAGCTATAAATCCAATAAACCAAGAAATTATATTTAAACCAAACCCTATATTAGAGGCTTTATCCCATATTTCTTTTGCTGATTTTGAATTTTGTTCTACAATATTAGAGATAATATCCCCACCACCATTAGAAAAAAGTGTAGGTAAATTATTAAAAAGTGTTTCTATATTACTTAGTACATACTTGTCGTACCATTGAAAACTAAGCAAAGCACTAAGTATAAGAAACAAAAACATTTTTTGAATGAAATCAGATAAAAAGTGGCTACCAGTCATTAAACTTCTACCTCCCATAAAAATTATATAAAGAGTAGCCATAGTGGATAGCAAGATATTTGCTGATTTTATAACTTTCTTCATATTTTTTTCTATAGAGTTTTTAGTTAAATCTATAAGATTGTTATATATACTAATTAGGGGGTCAAATAATCCCTTTTCTTTAACTGTAATAGGGTCTCCTATTGCATTACCTCCCCAAGAAGCAGACATTACAGGGCTAGCCATTAAACTAAAAGCAATTAAAAAGGAATAGAAATATTTTTGCATAAATTTACTCCTAATCTTTAACTGCCATTAATTGAATAATTTGAGCTTGTTGTTGATTAACTCTTTGTAATTCTGCTAGCATTTGAATCATTACTTGAGTTTGGATTTTTTGAACTGAGATTTGATCTTTTGCCCCTGTTAATCCTTGTTGTAAATTTTCTACAGCTTTTTGGTCTTCTTTAGCTCTTTGCATGCCTAGAATAGATGCAGATAAGGCAAAACCTCTAATTTGAGTTCTAGCTTCTTCTCTTTTATTATTTTTTTCACTAACTGCTCCAGGCTTATCTTTATCACTTTTTAAAGGTAGCCAATTTTCTTTATACCAATTAACTCCAGCTGTAATACTAGCATTACCATCAGCACAAATATCTAGCTTAGGATGTGGAAACCAATCAGGTAAAGTATATTTACCACCACCGCATTTAGACCACCAATTACTCATCCAACCGATAGTTTGTGGTGTAAAATTACCATCTCCTACTTTCTTTGCCATATCTGCTTGATGTTCTATCATTTCTACCAGATGAGAAATCTGTATTACAGAATTTGCAGCAGCTGTAGGATCAAAAGTTAAAATCTCAGATTTTAGATTGCTAGCACTAAATATAAATAATAGTAAAAATATATAATTTTTCATTGATTACACTCCTAGTTAAAATTAATTAATCTAAAAGTATCAAAACTAAAACTAAATTTATATTTATAAAAATTAAGTTTTTTAAGGTGAGTTTAGGCATAAAAAAAGCTCCTAAAAAGGAGCTTAAAAAGTACTATTATTTAGAACTAATTTCTTTTTCTTTCATAAACTGTTCACAACTCATATCAACAGGATATTTAAAAGATGAACTTCCAATAGAATAATGAATAATACATCCATCTTTACCTTTTGACTTCATTACATGAATAGAATTTTTATTCACATAATCTCCATCAATTTCAATCATCGTAGCTTCAGCTAATGCTAAACTAGGACTTAATACTAATACACTTAAAAATATTCCTAATAATTTTTTCATTTTTCTTCTCCTATTTTTTATAAAAAGTATATTATATCTCTACTCTTTGTCAAGATTCTCTGCTGTATCATATAACTGATTATTTCTATAATTATATGCAACAACTATAGAATTTAATAAACTAGATACTTCATTTACATTTATAGTTTCATTTTTATAATTTTCTAAAAAATTATGCAAAGCCTTTATATCATCTATAAATAAACTATTTATTTCATATAAATCAGTATCTTCATATTGTTGAATAAATTCTAAAGTTAGTGGTTGTAGTTCTTCTACTTGTTTTTCTTCTACTTGTTTTGTCATAATTTGCTCCTTTCTACGGGTTAAATTTTAATAAATAGGAAGCGGGAGGTTAGAAACCCAGCAAATAGATTGAGCGAGATTATTCCCCGAAGGTATTGTATTCTCTGCCCTCCCGCCATAAGTAAAAATATTGGATTTTATTTAGAAACTTTGAAAAGCCAATATTTAACAGCTATGGCAAACTGCTATTTGCTAGGGTTTCTACTCCCTCTTTGATTATAATTATCAACTACTTCTTAAGTTTTGTCAATAACATTTATTTATTGATAATTTTTATCTCTCAAAATCATTTTTAATTCTTTTCTTATTTTTAGTTTGCTCTAATGGTAGTACATCTTTTAATAATTCTTTTTGTATTGCTTTATACATCATTTTTAATTCTTCTATTACTAAACCCCTTTTATTATTTATTTCATAAAATGGATTGGAATCTGCTAATTCCATTACACTTCCTCTTATTATTTTTTGTGTTTGCGAGTGTAGTATAAATACTACATTATCCTTTGGTAATCCTTTAGCATATGTAGCTTGTGTTCTTATATTTCTTGTATATGATGCCTGATAATTATCTGAATTCAGCATATCTCTATCATAATAATCTATAGTGTTTTTCAAGTTCTTTCTGGTTTCTGCTAAACTTTCGTATGCTCCTATATTTTCCTTAGTGTATTCTAATGCAATTTCATTTAATTTTAGTTCAAAATTTAAAAATTCTTTGACCGTTTCTCTTTTATACTCAAGACTTGTTTCTATTTTATTTGCATCTACTAATATTTTTGTATATTCTTTTAGATTATCTACTATTGGGTCTATTAATTCTCTCAAAGCATTCTTTGAATAATCATCACTTTTTACTTTTTCAAAAAGCTCTCTATAATCTCTGTAAATATCTCCTATTATTCTATCTTTGTATTTAAGCATGTTGAGCCTCTTTTTCTTTTTGGCTATATTTTAAATAAAGTCCAAAATCTCTATCTCTATCGGCAAAATCGTTATTTCTTAAGCCACCTTTCTTAAATCTGTCTAACTCCATCACTGCTAAAAATGGACGGCAATAAAAACTATTATATCTGGCTATTTCTTCTTCTGTTAATTCTACACCTCTACGATATTTATCCATTAAATCTACAGAATCTTTCCAATGCTTATAAAACTCCGAATCTTTATTATAAAAGTTTTTACGATACCATGAATTTAATTTTTTATACTCTTGAGTATTTTCTCTATCGTCTATACTACTATTTTCATTAATAAATTCTACTTCTTCATCTGTTAATTCCTTTGGATTATCACTATATGCTGTTGCTAACCAAGAATCCCAAATAGATAATGATAATTCTCTGTTTTCTAATGTTCTTATAGCAAAACCATCTCT
>JAIRQL010000041.1 GCA_031256515.1 Alphaproteobacteria bacterium | reverse complement strand
CGAACCTTTAGCTTATCTTTAGAATTAGGGATTGAAGAAACTTTAATAGTAAGCGGAATTTATCTACAAAATAGTAATACTTTCGTACAGTGGGATTTACAAAATAATATCCAAACAACTACCGAAATAGCTACCGATAGTGTGCTAGACTTACATAAAAATCTTATTGTTGACCTTAATCATTTAATCGGGTCGCCTGTTTCTAATATTATTGGTTTTGCCGATTTACTTTCTAATGAATATGTGGGGAGCTTAAATATCCGCCAAAAAGAATATATGGCTAAAATTATCGCCCATGCTGATTTTATTAATAGCGAACTTAATCATAAAATTTCTTTAACTCAGCTAGAAAATAAAAATACAGTGCTAGATTTAACAGAAGTAGATTTAAATATTTGTATTTCTAATATTTTATATCAAATTAAGCCGAGATTAAAACTTAAGAATATTGGTGTAGCATTAAATGTTGCTACGGATATTACTAAAATAAAATCTGATGAATCTTTAATTAATAAGGCTTTTAGTTTGCTTTTAATGTATATGATAGAACAGAATAACCATAATGCAGAAATATCTATTGAAGTTTCGCAAAATAAACTTGAGACAAGTTTTGTTTTTAAAGATACGGCACACCTGCCACTTTTATCTAATGAAGATATACAAAAAAGATACGATATTAATTTGGCTTTAAGCATTCTTAAAAAGCTAGGATTTAGTTATGAATCTGCCTCAAAACAAAGATCTCATAGGGTTTTAAGTATTAAATATTTAAATTAATCTTTATTACGGTTTAGTAAATTATTTAATAGAGAATTACGACCAATTACAAAAGATACTATAACTAAGGTCGTCCAAAATATAAAAGATGGTGAAACTGTGATGGTATTAGCAATGTTAATGCTGATTTCATTAGAAATATATTTAATAAGCAAAGTAATACAGGCGGAAATAAATACAACTCTACCAAATACTTTAAAACCTTCTTCGGTAAGAAAATAAGTAAGGATTCTCCAACAAAAACTTATATAAACAATACTCTTTGTTATTGCTATTTTATAATTAGAAGGCTTTTTTAAATCATCATCTGTTATCATCATCCAATCCTAATCAACAAATAAACTTTTAACTTCTTTTCTTATATCTTCATTTTGTAAAAAAAACAAATCCCCCTTACCATCAGATTCTTTTACTTTATACCAAGCTCCATATATAGAGTGGCTTAAATCTGATAGCTTCATAGCACTCCAACCTTGAAAAATACGACAAACATTCTTAACAATACTATTTAACCTTTCTTCTGATTCTTTGGTTAGCTTTTCATTTGTTTTTAATTCTTTTTGAACTTTATAAGAGTTATTATTACATGATTTTATATCGTTATACAATTCACGACTTACAGGACCATAAGCCCAAGCCTCAAAGGGACTATCACCTTCACTAGAATTTTTGCCTTTAAATAGTGGCTTATTATCCACAAATAAAAACATAGCATAAGCATAGTAAACTAACTTTTGCAATTGCATATGGGTTAAATCAAGATTCTCTTCCTTGAATTTTTTAATAAAAGCATTAGCAACATGATTAACAGTGATATTAAAACTTGCCATTTATAATACCTCCTATCTTATTTGCTTATAATAACAATTTTAATGAAAGTTATTATATAATAATACCTGTTCGGTTTCAACAAGGTTAGAAAAAATAGCAACTATCTAGTTAAGTAAAAACTTATAATTTAAATGAAACTGGTGATTATTGTAATTATTGAAACTATTTTCATAGGTATATTTAATGCCTAAGATATTGGCATTTTTTTCATAATCTACACCAACCGATCCTCTTACTACCATAGAATCTTGCTGTGCCCCTATAATATTAATACCATAGACTGTATTTAAGAAATTAATATTAGTATTTGGCACATCGTACATTCTATAAAAAGTTTTTAAACTTATATAAGGTAAATATGAACCTTGTAGAATATCTACATTAAAAAGAGTATCTTTAAAATCGGTGTAAAGCAAAGCCCCCACCCCTGCATCATGAATAGTCGTATTAAATTTTGGTAAATTAAAGCCAGCATAGCCTGTTTCGCTAGTGTTTCCTGCAGTTATAAAACCATTGGTATAAAAAATAGATGGTTCAAAGAAAATATTATCATGAAAACTATTTTTACTTACAAACTCAATACTGCTAACAATTTCAGATACATTTAACGAAGAATCTACTTGCGAATTAAGTGGAGTTCTTGTGGTATCGTAAATACTATTAAGATACATGGTATTTAAATTAATAGCAAAGCGATTTGCCACATAATTAGCATACATAGATACATTAAATCCGCTAGAGTTAATATCGTATAAGCTATCGTTAGCTCTAATATCACTAAAGTTTAAACCACCAGCAACCCCTAGCTGAAAGTGAGATTCACTTAGATTAAATCCTAAAATATCAAAACCAGCCATCACAAAATAAGTATTACTACTATTGCCACTATAAAAATTATTGCCATTACTGTTGCCTCTTTTAAAACCATTACGAAGCCATAGGATATTTTCTTCTTTATCTTTAGTTTTTAGGTAAGAATAATTTGAGTTTTGTAAAAGCATTTCTAGGTAAATATTGGCAGTGGTATGAATATCGCTAATATATACATCGTTGCTAACTGGTCGCAGTGAGGCTAAATTATTACCAATATTATTAATATTACTTCTTAAATCTATACGAGTAATAACCTCTGCTAAATCTTTAGTAAAAGTTTGATTTTTCACCATTTTATCTAAGGCTTTGGCTACATTGATAGTACTTTCATCGTTTATGTTGGCTCTTCTTAGAAGTTGCTCGTAGCTTTCTTCTCTTGTAATAGCTACAAACAAATTATTATTATCTATACGAAAATTTGCAGAAAACCATTCTGGTAGATTAGTACTACCTTCACCATTCCATTTTATATCAGTATCCGAATGTAAAACATTATAAGAATGTTCCATACTTAAATTAAAAAGCGATGTATCTTGTAAATTAGCAACAATTTTAGTATTTCCTAAATCAATATTTCCTGTAGCCTTAATCCCTGAATTTAGGTTTGCAAGATTATCATCTCTTAAGTTATTATCAATGCCTATATTTAAGGTAGAATCATTTCCCATAGTTAAAGTACCCACTTCAAGCATGGCATTAAAAATATTAAGTTCATTATTAACAGTAATATCTAAAGGATTATTGTTAGAGTTTATTTTAGAGTATGTACTTAAGCTAAGAGTATCAAAAATTAAGGAATTAGCAGTATCAAGATTTAGCTCCGCATTACTAGTTAAGGTTAAGTTCTTAACATCAAAAGTTCCATTAACATTATAATTACTAGAATATATAGTAAGTTTATTAAGCTCTACACTATCAGATTTCATATTATCAACATATTCTACTCGTAAACTACCATTTTCTTCAGGATTAGTAATATTGTTAATAGTACTATCTTTAGTTGTGATAATAACATCACCATCATGTAAAATTAATCTATCTAAATAAACTGAACGAAGAGTAAGGCTTGGAGTTTTTGCATTTTCATCTATATTGCCATCTTTATCGGGGATTTTATAGCCAAAATATTCTAAAGTTCCTTGTTCTGGTTCTGTTCCTATAAAATCGCCATTACTATCTTTAGCATAATTTAAGTTAGTAATACTACCACCATTTTGAATCCCCATTTTCCCCTTTACAGTAAGAGAATCTATATCTATATAAGTAATAATTCCATCAGCATTAAGATTAACAATCTTATCATCTTTATCGTAAATTGAACTAGAGCTTCTATTATCAAGGATTCCTATTTTATAGTCGCCATCTATATTTAAAGTTCCAGACATTACATGCACCTGATTAGCCTCAAGGATATTTGTAGTTAATGTACCTTTATCGGTAATTTCTATATAGCCACCAGTGGTTAAATCTTGATAACCTGTATCTTTGGAGGATTCTTCCTCTGTTTCATCTTCTGGGCATATATTTTTAGGGCAAACACTATAAATATTATCAATAGTTGCTTCGTCTTCTCTTACTCTTAAATATCCGGCAGTTAAGTATAATTCACCAATATTTGCTTTTTTTAAGCTAAGAATACTAAAAGAATTTTTAATTGCAACCTTAGACGGTTTATCACTACTGCTTTCTAAATTATTAACCGAAACACTAGAAAATCCTTGAATCTTAAAAACTGAGTTATTATTAAGTGTTAAGTCTTCAATAGTTAAACTATTAGCATTTCTAAAAATAAAGGTAGAAGCATCAAGGGTTAAATTAATTTTATAATCATAGTTAGATGGAATTAAGCGGTTAGTATCTAAAATTGAATTTGTAAGGCTAAGGTTAAGATTATTTTTAGTAAAAATCATACTACCAATTTTCATATTAGAAGAATTATTAATAGATACATCCTCTGCTTCTATCATAATAACTCTTTCTTCATCAGAAATTTGGCAACCATCAAAATTAGGAGAATCACAAGATACCGCCCTTGCTGAAAAAGAAATAAAAACTAAAGCTATTACAAAAATAAAGTTAAAAACTATCTTCATGAGGTTATCTATTATATATATTTTTATAGTATAATCTTATCTTATATTTTTTAAAGAACCATAAAAAGTTTTATATAATATATATTATTCTAAAAGCTATCTATTAACCTTTAGCTATCCAATAATTAGGGTATAATATTTTTAGTTTTTTTTCGGCAATTGCTAAATCTTGATTGCTTTTATAAATCGCAAAACAAGTTGAACCGCTACCACTCATTCTGCTAAGTATCGCTCCACTTGTATTTAAATTTTCTAAAATATCGGCAATATTTTTATTTAAATTAATACTAGCTGAGGTTAAATCATTTTTGGTATTTTTTAAAAAACTTAATAATGAATTACTATCGGTAAAATTATTAATATTTTCTATTTTAGCTGAATAGTTAGGTGATGTTTCTTTATACTTAAAAAAAACATCTTTGGTTAAAAGCGGTTGCTTAGGGTTAATTAACAAGATAGGTAATTCAGGAATATCTACAGAATCAACCAACTCTCCCTTACCTGCAAAAACAGCTCCTCTATGATGTTGACACAAACATACTGGAACATCTGAGCCAAATTTTGTAGAAATTTTTAGCATATCGGCAGAGGATAACTTTAAATTAAATAAATCGTTCATGGCGATAATACTTACTGCAGCATTAGAGCTACCACCACCGATTCCACCACCTAATGGTAGATTTTTTTGTAAATTAACTTGGATTTTTTCTTTAAGAGAAAAGTTTTCTTGAAAAAAATTTACAACCTTAACAATACTATTTTCTTGCCATATGGGAAGGATTGTAGAAAATTCCCCAGTTGCTAAAAAACTATTTTCTTGTTCGTTGCTTTTAGTAAAACTTAGTTCATCGTAAATATTGGGGAAGTAAACTAAACTTTGTAATTCGTGAAAGCCATCTTTGTACTGACCTAACACATGTAAAAACAAGTTTAGTTTTGCCTTAGCTTTATATAATTTCCCCATCATTATTTATTTTGTAGATCTATTTCTATCTATAAAAGATACATAGCCTGTTTTTTCTTTAATATTTTTATCTAAATATGGAGGGAATTCACCTTCTAATTTTTTAGATAACTCAAGAGTTAATTCCTTATTAGGACTTAAATTTAAAGCTCTTTGCCAAGCGATGATAGCATCTTTTTTATAACCAAGTTGCCATAAAATATCGCCAAGATGATTTATTAAAGTAGGGTCGTAAGACACAATAGCATTAGCTTTTTCAGAATATTCTAAAGCCTCAGTATATTTTTTACTTTTAAATAAACCCCAAGCATAAGAATCTAAAATATTTGGATTATTAGGCATATCTTTCATAGCTTGTTTTAGCATAGCAAGAGATTCCTCAATTTTTTCGCCTCTATTTATCCATGAATAAGCAAGATAATTTATTAATACTGGATCAGTAGAGTTAATATTTTTTGCGGCAAGAATATCTTGTTCTGCTTTTTCCCAATCGCCAGATTTATCGTAAGAAATTCCTCTAAAGAAGTAAGCCAACCATTGACCTAATCTAAAATTATTTTCTTGAGAAATTCTTAAGGCTTCAGAATAACTAGCAATTGCCTCTTCATAATCACCACTTTGATTATGAATTAGACCTAATTCTATAAGCAATCTAGCATTATTAGGATCATCTTTCATTTGATTTTTAATATAGGTAATTGCCGGCTTAATATGCCCTTGCTCTTTATACATTTCTATAATATCTTGGGCAAAAATTCTATGATAGTACGAACTTTTAGGAAGATTAGTATAAATACTTAAAGCCTTATCATAATTACCAATTGCTTTATAAAAAGAAGCAACCTCAACCAGTGCTGGAATATTATTGCTATCAAGCATTAAGGCAATATTAGCTACAGCAATAGAATCTGAGTATAAATAAACCCCATCAATATCATAAGATAGCATTTTACTAATTCTAAAAATTAAGTCTGAAATTACACTTTTTTCGTCAATTTCTATAGGAGTAGAAACATAATCTAAGGCTTTTTGTTGGGTTAAGAAATTATCACTAAGATGATCGTAAAAATATTTCGTAGCATCCTCTTTTTTACCACTAGCATATAAAAGTTGCGAATAATAAATAATTGATTCTATATTTACAAATTGATTATTAAGATTAAAGAAATCTTGTTTAGCAACATCTTCTTTTTTATTTAATAAATGAAGTAATCCTCTTTGATACAGATATAAATCTGGAACAATAGCTTGAATATCGGCATTAAGTGTTTCAAAGGTTTCTAAATTATTTTCTCTAATTGCTTGATGGCTTTTAAGAGTAGTTAAAACTATATCAATTAAAGAATCTTTCTCAAAACTGGTAGCAGTAAGATTATTAACTGCCGAATCTATCCCATTAGCTTTAATGTCTTCTACTAAAATTACTAAATTTGCTAAAACATGTTGGGGATTCTTAAGAATAACTTTTTGCGATAAACTAAAAGACTGTTTTAAATCTCTTTGCATAATACTAAATAATAAGTATTCTTCAAGTAAATTAGCATTAAATGGATCGGCTTTATAGGCTTTTTTATAAAAGGCATTAGCTTTTTTATAATCAAAATTACTATTGGCTAATCTTGCTTGTACCACATAAAAAAGAGTGTTTTCAGAGTTGTTGCTTTTACTAACAGTGTTATTGAAAAATACAAATCCAAGTATAATTACAAGCAATAACGACAGCAACAAGTAGAAAACTTTTTTGTTAATTTTCTTTTTCATAGTACAATAATATCCAAAGTTAATTTCTTAATACATATTATATAAATATAAATATATTTGCTTATGAATTCAAATAAAATTATTAGCTTAGTTAAATTTTATCAATCAATGGGGATAGACTATCTTGCTGATAGTCCTGCTTTAAAATCTTTAGTATCCTCTCCTATTGAAGTAAATAATATGCCAAAAAAAATTAACACCCCACAAGAAATACCTACTCCTAATTTATTAAATTTATCCCACATTAATACCTTAGAAGAACTTAAGCAAGAACTTTTAAATTTTGATGGTTGCTCTTTAAAAAAAACAGCAATCAATACTGTGTTTGGAGCAGGTAATCAAACTGCCGAAATTATGGTAATTGGTGAAGCACCTGGTGCCGATGAGGATGAACAAGGTGAACCTTTTGTTGGCAGAAGCGGTAAATTATTAATGGCAGCATTAGCTAGTGTTGGTTTATCTCGTGAAAATATTTTTATTACTAATACAATTTTTTGGCGACCTCCCGGTAATAGAAACCCTACAATTGAAGAAATGCAGTTATGCTATCCTTTTTTAAGCAGAATGATAGAAATTATTAATCCTAAAATGATAATAATAGTTGGTAAAGTTGCTACTAGTAATTTAATAAAAATTGATTTACCTATTAGTAAAATGCGTGGAAAATGGTATGATATAGCTATTAATAATAAAAATTTTTCAGCAACAATTGTCTTTCATCCCTCTTATTTATTGCGAAATCCATCGCAAAAAAAAGCAATGTGGCTTGATTTATTAGAAATTAAAGATAAAATACACTCTATGGAAATTAATATTTAATAAAATAGATGAAAAAATTTACGATTTTTATTTTAAAAACAGCGATGTTTTTTATGCTTATAGCTTCAGTATCTTATGCGGATAATGAAACTAAATATTTTTTTGAAAGATCTTTATATTACGATACTTATAAGGAGCTTCCTAAAGTTTTATCTGAGGATGATGTAGTAAAATACTACAATGCCTATAACTTGCAGAAAAAAGGAAAATTTTCGGATTCGGATGAAGTTCTTGCTACTGTAGAAAACCCGATTTTAGTTGGCTATATTTACTACATTAGATACTTTCAAACTAACTATACTCCTACTTTTGATGAATTAAAAGGTTGGCTAGATAAATACAGTGATATTGCTGTTGCTAGTCTTGTTTATAAAAAAGCCTCAGAGCTTGCTAGCAATCGTTCGCAAACTATGCTTTTAAAAAAGCCTAATAGTTTTTATGAAAGATTTATACCAATTTATAAAAGACATGATTTTTTTAACGGTGTAGAACCATTATTACCTGATAATCCTACCGATAAAATAACTATTTCTACTAATAAAACTACTGATACTTTAAAGAGATACATTAGAGAAGGAAAAACATTAAATGCTAAAAGAATTTTACTTTCTCCATCTACTATTAAAAATCTAGATAGTGATACCTATGATGACTTTGCTGCTACTCTAGCAAAATCTTACTTTTTAGATGGTGATGATACTCAAGCAGTTTTTTGGGCAAGAAAAGCCATCCAAAGAAAACCTGAGGTTTTTACTGAAGCTAGTTTTACTATGGGTTTAGCATATTATCGTCTTAAAGAATATTCAAAAGCTGCTGATAGTTTTAAAAGATTAATGAAACCAAATAAACTTACTGATGATGCGGTATCTAAAGGAGCCTATTGGTATTCTCGGGTATCTTTAATTTTGGGCAACACTACAGAATATTATAATGCTTTAAGAATGTCTTCTAAATATATTTACAATTTTTATGGGATTTTAGCATCAGAAGAATTAGGAGTAACTCCAAATTATACTTGGACTTTCTTAAACTTTCCTAAAGAATCAATATCGGTATTAAATAATAATACTTATGCTCAAAGAGCTTTAGCCTTATTACAATTTGGGCTTTTAGATTGGGCAGAACAAGAATTAATCTTCTTAGCTAATTACGATACTAATAATATGAGTAAAGAAGATGAAACAAAAACTCTTAATGCTTTAATTTATATGGCTCAGCAAATTCCTATGCCAGCACTTGGCTTAAAGTTTGCTGGACAACAAGGAATGTATTATGGTTTATCGCACTTGGCTTACCCTATTTTCTTTGTGGAATTAAAAGCTGGATATGAGCTAGACCCTGCTTTATTATTAGCTATTATGCGAAGAGAATCTAATTTTTATACTGGAGCAACAAGTGTCGTAGGTGCAACAGGATTAATGCAGCTAATGCCTAGAACTGCTGATTATGTTGTTAAAAAATATGATTTGGATGATGAACTAAGTTCATTGTTAGCTTCACCAAAAGCTAATATTGAAATCGGGCAACAATATGTTAAACAGTTGTTGCTAGTTACCAATGGTAATTTAATTTATGTACTTGGTGGCTTTAATGGAGGTTCTTACAATGTTGATAAATGGAGATCAGATAGTTATCGCCATGCTGATGATGATCCTTTATTCTTTATTGAAAGTATTCCTTATAAAGAAACTAGAAACTATGTGAAAACAGTTACTGCCGACTATTGGATTTACCAGTATAAATTATCGCTAGACCATTATGCCCTTTACTCTTTAGTAAGAGGCGGTCAACCTATATATTATAATATAGACCAAGAAGCTATTTCTAAACTAAAGAACTTCTCTTATAAACCGAATTAGTGTTAGTTTTAATGTTTAGTTAAAATTTTTATGAAAATACATCAAGATTAGTTTAAGTTTTGATGTATTTGTCGTTTTTTACATATATTATTTTGCAAAATAACATATATTTGCTATAATTTAATTATAAATAAATTACTATAGCAGAAATATCATGAATAAATATGAAACCCATAACGATCCCTATACCTATAAAGATAAACCAGATGTTTTAATTAATAAATTAAACATCATGAGTGAAGAAATCTTAGATAAAACAGAACAATCTTTTGTTTCTATTAGAATGTCTGAAATTGAAAATTATCCTAAAGGTGATTATAGTTTTAACCACTATAGAAAAATACATAAATATTTATTTGAAGAAATCTACGATTGGGCAGGTGAGGTAAGGCAGGTAACCACTCAAAAAGGAACGACTATCTTCGCCCATCCAAGATTTATAGAACCATCTTATAATGATTTATATAAACAAATGAAAAAAGATAATTTTTTAAAAAATGTTAAAAAGGAAGATTTATATAAACACTTAGCTTTTTATCATGGTGAAATTAATATTATCCACCTATTTAGAGAAGGGAATGGTAGAACTACAAGAGCTTTTTTATCTTTAATGGCTAAAGAAAGCCATAATATAAATCTAGATTATTTAAAAGTAAAAAAAGAAGATTTAATAAAAGCCTCTATTAATAGTAGTGGTATGGATTACGATTTTATGGAAACACTATATAAACATATAATTCAAGAACCTAAAAACTAATAGATAGAAAAAATAAATTATGTTATAATTTAAATATGATTTAAGGAGAAAATATAAGTGAAAAATCCATACATTCATGTAGAAATTCCTGATAGTATTACAGGTGATAAGAGATGGGCTTTAGAGAATGCTTTAGTATCTTCGGCTTTTGAAGGGCAAGAAAATCCTAAAATTCAACAAATGGTAGTAGATTTTGTTGCTTCTGGAAGATCTTCCAATGATTTTATTAAAGAAATGGTAGAGCAAATAAAAACTAATCCTGATTTTTTTAAACAGTTTGATTAATTGTTTGTTAGTAAATCTCAAATTATTATAAAAAGGTGATTTATTAAATCACCTTTTTTATTATATATTTTTTATTTTCCTAACTAGTTTTAATTAAATTCATTTCTAAAAACTTATAGATTTCTTTAAAACAAAAATTATTTTTCTCATATAACTCTAACAAAAATTTAGTTAAATCCTTATCAGTGATATTTAATTCATAACCATTAATTGCTAAAAAGGTTAAAGTAGCATCAAGAGCAGTTCTTTTATTACCATCAATAAAAGGATGATTTTGCGATAAACTTTCCCATAAAGCACATGCTTGTTCTACAATAGTAGAATAATAACCACTTTGTGGTCTTGATACTGCTGAGAGTAATAAAAATTCATCTCTTAATCCAAAAGAACCACCAAACTCTGTTATTTGCTCGTGGTGAATATCTAAAATATCACTGGCATTTAAATATTTAATTACCATTATTTAGCAAGTTCTTTAAAAGTTCCAGAAAATTTTTGTCTTATTTTTTTAGATTCCTCTTTAATATTATTAATATGGTTTTTATTATCATATTTTTGAATTAAATCTAAAAAAGCCTCATTAATTAAAGATTGTTTATGCTTGCCTTCCATAACGGCTAAATTACTAATTTTATCAAGCACTTCTTTATCTGCTTGGGTTGAAAATTTTACTAAATTCATAAATAAATATCCTATATTAATTTATAATATAGGATATTTTAACATGCTATCAAGATATATCAAGATAAATATTGATATATAATATTTATCTCAGCTAACTTAAGTTTTACATAGACAAATTATCAGGACCAAATGATTCTGGTAGCAGTTCTTCTAAGGTAAAAGTTTTTTGAAACCCTGCTTGCGAAAAAATATGAATTTGAGTATTACTATTGCCAAACTCTCTTATTTTTTGGCGACAACCTCCACAAGGAGTACACAATAAATCACCCATACCAATTACTGCAATTTCTTTGATTTTTTTCTCACCATTCATAATCATAGCGGCAATCGCCGATTGCTCAGCACAGCATCCTTGTGGATAAGCTGCATTTTCTATATTTGCCCCACTATAATAATTACCATTCTCACTTAAAATAACTGCTCCCACATTAAAATTAGAATACGGTGCATAAGCATAGGTTTGGGCTTTTTTTACTAAATCAAAAAGTTTATCTAATCTATCCATTTTCCCTCTCTTATTTTATTTTAAATTAAAGATATACCTCTAGGATATATCTTTAACCTTAATACATTTATTTTAAGAAATTCTTTCGTAAATTGGCTTAATTTTTTTAGCTACCTCTTTACTATCAGAAATCTCTATAATTTCATTTAATATTTTACTAATTTCTACAAATTGTTTTTCCTCATTATAATGCAAAATAGCAAAAGGAGTACTACTATCAATTTTAGCTCCAATTTTAGCAACATTCTCTAAACCAACAGATAAATCTAGTTTATCGGTTGGAGTTCTTCTACCACCACCTAAATGCACTAAAATTAAACCTAACTCTCTGTTATTTAAATCCTTAATATAGCCTTCTTTTTTCAAATGAATAGCTTTTTGGAATTTAGATTTAGGCAGAACTTTTTTATAATTAGTTAAAATATTACTATTGCCACCTAAGGCATAAACCATTTTTTCAAATACTTCTGCTGCTTTTCCTGAATTTAGAGTTTTTTCTATTTTAGCTTCTGCTTCTTGCTGACTTCCTGCAATTTTAGTAGTTATTAACATCTCAGTTGCTAAAGCCACGATAATTTCATGAAGTTTTGGCTCTCTTCTAACTCCTGTTAGATATTCTATAGATTCAACAATTTCTAAAGAATTACCCATATTGTAAGATAAGCATTCGTTCATATCAGTAATAATAGCCGAAGTTGGCACACCGCTACTGTTGGCAATACTTACAATTGTTTCTGCTAATTTTTTAGATTCCTCAAAATCCTCCATAAAAGCTCCACTACCAGTTTTAATATCCATTACTAAATTATGAATACCTGAAGCCAACTTTTTAGATAAAATTGAAGAAGCAATTAAGGGAATAGACTCCACCGTAGCTGTCGTATCTCTTACCGCATAGATTCTTTTATCTGCTGGAGCAAGGTTTGAAGTTTGCCCGATAACCGCACATCCTACTTCTTTAACCACTTTTTTAAATAAATCTATACTTGGGGCAACATTATAATTAGGGATAGAAGCCATTTTATCGGTTGTGCCTCCAGTATGCCCTAAACCTTTACCAGTAATCATTGGCACATAAGCACCTAAACTTGCTACAATCGGAGCAAGGGGAATAGATACTAAATCGCCCACACCACCAGTTGAGTGTTTATCTACTATTGGTTTATCTGATAGTTCATCAAAAGTAATTACATCACCAGAATCTCTCATAGCAAGGGTTAAGAATTTTCTTTCGTTAGTGGTTAAATCGTTAAAGAAAATTGCCATTGCCAACGAGGATATTTGTTCGTTAGGCACAGAATTATCAGTAACCCCTTTAACAAAAAAATTAATTTCTTCTTTTGATAGTTCTTGTTTATCTCTTTTTTTTCTAATTAACTCTTTAATTAAAAACATAATCGTTCTCCTTATTAATAATTAGATTGAGCCTTTTTTCCAAGTAAATTTTCTAGTAGCGAAGAAGCTCCAAATCTAAAAGTTTTACTATTAACAAAATTATCTCCTAATATATTACTAGCAACTTCAATATATTTTAAAGATTCCTCTAAAGTTTTAACTCCACCAGCTGCCTTAAAGCCACAATTAGTGCCAGAGTTTTTAATTTCTTCGCACATGTATTTAGCAGCCTCAATCGTGGCATTAACCTGTACTTTACCAGTAGAAGTTTTTATAAAATCTGCACCCGATTCTATAGCAATTTTACTAGCATCTCTTATAAGTTTTTCTTCCGTTAGCACTCCGCTTTCTATAATCACCTTCAGAACTTTATTAGCAGAATTTTTTTTAACTTCCTGAATAAAAGATTCCACAAATGAGTAATTACTCGCTATAACCTCATGATAAGGCATAACTAAATCTATTTCATCTGCTCCATTATTAATAGAAATCTCAAGCTCTTTTAAAGTATGAGTTAAATCACTACTACCACTTGGAAAATTAATAACCGTAGCAATAGGAATTTCTTTATTTAATTTTCCTTTAGCAAATTTAATAAATTGTGGATATATACAAATCGCTGCCACTTTATTAACATTAGCTTTGTGGCATAAATCCGTAATAATTTGGTCGGTATCCTCATGATTTAATGAAGTTAAATCTATTAACGAGATAATTTCCTCATTTGTAAAATCTTTCATTGTCCTCTCCTTAAAAACTTAAGAATATTCCAGCTAGTATAGCTGACATAAAGTTAGATAAAGTCCCAGCAATAACTGCCTTTACAGCTAATTGGGCAATCACTGGTCTTTGTTTTGGCGATAAACCTCCTAAGCCACCTATTAAAATCCCAATGGAACTAATATTAGCGAATCCACATAAAGCAAAGGTAGTAATAGCTTGAGTCATTGGCGAAAAAGTTGCCATTTCTTTAGCAAAACTTACATAAGCTACAAATTCGTTAAAAATTATTTTTTGACCTAAAAAGTTGCCAACTCTAACAGCTTCTTCCCAAGGAATACCAAGAAGAAAAGCAAAAGGCGAAAATACATATCCTAAAATTAGAGTAAAAGATAAGCCATCAAAACCAACAAGACCACCAAGACCGCCAAGTATCATATCCATTAAGGTTACCAGCCCAATAAAAGCTATTAGCATTGCCCCAACATTGGCAACTAAAAATAAGCCAGCACTTGCTCCGTTAGCGGCTGCTTCTACCACATTAGTAGGTTTTTCTTCTTCAAAGGTATCTTTAATATCTTCCATAGTATCTTTGGTAGATTCGGTTTGCGGATACATTATTTTAGCCATTAATAAACCACCAGGTGCTGCCATAAAACTTGCTGCCACCAGATACTTCATTTCAATTCCTAAAAGAGCATAACCAGCTAATACCCCACCTGCTACTGAGGCTAATCCGCAAGACATTACTGCGAAAATTTCAGATTTTGTCATGCTATTTAAAAAAGGTTTTACCACAAGCGGTGCTTCGGTTTGCCCTACAAAGATATTCGCAGTAGCTGTAAGCGATTCGGTTCTACTGGTTTTTAATAGTTTTTGTAAACCAAGTCCTAAAGTATTGATAATTAAAGGCATAACTTTAATATAATATAAAACCGAAATTAATGCAGAGAAGAAAATAATAATTGCTAAAACATTAATAGCAAAAATAAAGCCAGCACTTCCTGTTGCTAGCCCACCAAAAACAAAAGCTACACCCTCTGCTCCTGCATTTATTGCGGAGGTGATTCCACTGGATACAAAAGCCAACATATCTTTACCAAAAGGTACATAAAGAACTAAAAATGCGAAAAATGCTTGTATAAAAAAAGCACCCAAAACGGTGCGTAAATTAATTGCTTTTCTGTTGTTAGACAATAAATAAGCTATCCCAAGTAGTATCAGGATGCTAACTAATCCAAAAATTATCCTCATATTAACCCTCTTATAGAAAAAATCATTACAAAAATACTAAAATTAATTATAGTGTTTTTATAAGTTAAAACAATTTATATTTTTTATTTAAAAAAATATAAAAAAAATACTAGACAAACTAAAAATTATTATTTATATTAATATGTGTTTTGAAGGCATAAGTATTTATGCAGTTTATTTAGATGGATTTGTAGCTCAGGTGGTTAGAGCGCACCCCTGATAAGGGTGAGGTCGGTAGTTCGAGTCTACCCAGATCCACCATCTATTTTTTATATTTGCGGGGGTATAGCTCAGTTGGTAGAGCGTCTGCTTTGCAAGCAGAATGTCATCGGTTCGATTCCGGTTACCTCCACCACTTATCTTATTTATTTTTACCATATCTTAATTTTATTCTACTAACTATACTTAGTATTATGAGTATTATGTTTAAAAGTATTTTGTTTTTCATATTTTATATTTAATTTAAAAAATTATTGTATTTATTTCATTCTTAATCTCGCAATAAAATTGCTAAGATTCATTCCTATAATGAATTAAAATTGGAAATAGAGATTTAGTATTAAATACTACAAATACTAGAGGGGCTATATCTAATTTATCAAGATACACAGGTGGAACTATTAATAGTGCTTTTACAGATAACCTAGTAAGAGTTATTTTTATAACATCAGAATCTTTAAGATTTAGAACTGCTTTTTATGCTTCGCTTACATTAGCTAATAATAGAGAAATACCTAATCCTCAGAATAATTGGCAAACATTCAGACCTTCATTAAACAACTGGGGTTCTTTATCAAACATAGCTTGCCTACAGGATACAATACAAAATCCACCAAGCCCACCTTATCCTTTAATAGGAGAAAAAGATGATATTAGAATATCTTTGTCTGCAGGTAATACAGATTGTAATCCTCAATAAAAATTTATAATTTTCAACAACTAAAAAAGGGGGAGTATTTATTTACTCCCTACTTTTTTATATTTAAATATAAAATTTTCATTAAATTTTTTTGTTGGCAATCTTTATTTTTATAATGAATATATTTTAAAGTTATGTTATGATTGTTATTGTTTTTTGTTAAATATATTAAACAATAAAGAATTAAACATCAAAGGAAAGAAAAATGAAGTCTTTTTTTCAAAAATTTTTTTTATCTTTATTATTAGCTGTTTCATTTTGGAGCATGGTTTTATTTGCAAATGAAGCTACTGCTAATAATAGCCAACTTGGACCAAGAGCAGCTACCTGTATTCCTACAGCTATTGGTATAGTATCTTTAGATGGCGAATATTATGCTAGCATGAATGAAACCTCTGAATTATATAGCAGTATAGCTCAATCTATTGCTAGTCGGAATATTAATAAAACTTTTGATTCAGCTGATCCCTCTGCATGTGTTGTAGTTGATCTACGAATAGCAGCAAACAATAAAGTTGACCATATAAAATTAGTTATTAGAAAATACGATCTTGCTCTTCAAGGCTTTGTTGCTAGAAATAATACTTATTACTTCTTTTCAGATTCTAACATCACCAATGTAAATAATATTGGTGTACTAAGTAGACAGCCATTAACTATCTCAAAAGAGGCGGCTTATTCTCATTTAGTTGGAGAAAAATTTTTAAAATTAAATACCGAAACTACTAAGAATGCTGTATCTACTCTATCAAAATACACAGGTGGATCTGTTAATAGTGTTTTTACAGATAACCTTGTAAGAGTTATATTTGTAACCTCAGAAGCATTTAAATTTAGAAGTGTTTTTTATACTGCATCTAGGTTAGCATATAATCCACAAAATCAAGCATTACCTGATAATTTGCAAAAATTTAAACCATCATTACAAAACTGGAGCAAACTATCAAACGAAGCCTGTAAACAAGATATAAGCACTAAAGCTCTTCCATTAACTGTGATAGGAAACAAAAATGATATTAGAACTGCTTTAACTACTGGTAATTCTAGTTGTCAGGCACTATCAAGTTAATTTCTAATAACTTACCTAGAAAAGAGAGTAAAAAACTCTCTTTTCTTTTTTAAGATACTATTTATAATAATTTCCTTGTATTATTCTTGCTTTCAAACTATATTTTAATGATAAAAAATTCGTTTATTTAAAAAGTGAAGTGTTAAATGAAAATTAGAAATATTGCGATTATCGCCCACGTGGATCATGGTAAAACAACCCTTGTTGATGAATTATTAAAACAAAGCGGAACATTCAGAGAAAATCAAAATGTAGAAGTTAGAGTTATGGATTCTAACGATTTAGAAAAAGAAAGAGGTATTACCATTTTAGCTAAATGTACTTCAGTACATTATAAAGATTACAAAATTAATATTATAGATACTCCAGGACATGCTGATTTCGGTGGTGAAGTTGAACGGATATTAGGTATGGTTGAAGGTGTAATTTTACTTGTGGATTCTCAAGAAGGTCCTATGCCACAAACTCGTTTTGTAACCTCTAAGGCTTTATCTTTAGGTTTAAAACCTATTGTCCTTATTAATAAAATGGATAAGCCTGACCGTAGACCAGATGAAGTTTACAATGAAGTATTTGATTTGTTTGTGAATCTTGGTGCTACAGATGAACAATTAGATTTCCCAATTCTTTATGCGGCTGCTCGTGATGGTTGGGTATCTACCACTGAAGAAAAAGAAAAAGACGATGTTTCGGCTTTATTTGAAACAGTAATTGCAAAAATAGAAGAACCAAAAGTAGATACTAATTCTAAATTTGCTATGGTTTCTACCATGATAGAAAACGACGATTATGTAGGTCGTATGCTAACTGGTAAAATTGCCAGCGGTAAAGTTAAAGTTGGTGATAACCTTAAAGCCTTAGATAGAGATGGCAATTTAGTAGAAAAATCTAAAGTTTCTAAATTAATGCTTTACGAAGGATTAAGTAAAAAAAGTGTTGATGAAGTTTTCGCAGGAGATATTGTTTGTTTAGCGGGATTCTCTAAAGCTACGGTTTCTGATACTATTTGTGATGTTGAAGTAGAAGATCCTTTATATGCAAAACCAATTGATCCACCTGTGTTATCTATGACTTTTTCAGTTAATGATTCGCCTTATGCTGGTAAAGATGGTAAAAAACTTACCTCAAGGGTTATTAGAGAAAGATTACTTAAAGAACAAGAAATTAATGTTTCTATTAAAATTCAAGATACTGATAATGCTGATACTCTAGAAGTTTCTGCTCGTGGTGAATTGCAGTTAGCAATTTTAATTGAAACTATGAGAAGAGAAGGTTTTGAGCTTTCTATTGGTCGTCCTCGTGTGCTTATTAAAGAAGAAGACGGGGTTAAAAAAGAACCTATGGAATATGTCCAAGTAGATGTAGACCAAGAATTTGCTGGGACAATTATTGATACTCTGCAAAAAAGAAAAGCTCGTATAGATACTATGAGTACTACAAGTGATGGTAAACAAAGAATCGTGTTTATTGCCCCTACTCGTGGTTTAATTGGTTATTATTCTAAATTTTTAACTGATACTCGTGGTACTGGTGTTATGTCTCGTTTATTTTATGGCTATGAAGAATGGAAAGGTGCTATTGAAAGTAGATTCAATGGGGTTTTAATTTCTATGGCTCAAGGTAAATCTGTAGCCTATGGCTTATTCCACTTAGAAGATCGTGGTAAAATGTTTATCGGTGCTGGTGAAGATGTTTATGTTGGAATGATAATCGGCGAACATGCTAAAGATAACGATTTAGAAGTTAATCCTATTAAAGCTAAACAGCTAAGCAATATGAGAGCAGCAGGTAAAGACGATAATATTATTTTAACTCCTCCAAAAAGAATGAGCTTAGAAGAAGCAATTTCTTATATTGAAGAAGACGAAATGATAGAAGTAACTCCAAATTTCTTAAGAGTTAGAAAAAAATATCTAGACCCTAATGAAAGAAAAAAATATGCTCGTATAAAAGTAGATTAAACAATAACTAGTCTTATTATGTAATAAAATTGCTATTATCTATTTTACAATTTTTTAATTGTGGATAGGTTTTAGCAATTTTTTATTATCCTTGTGGAATATTTTATGGATAAAAAAATAATTGATGTAATCAGCAATAGATTAAAAGAAATAGAAAAAGAAAAAAATGTTAATATCCTGTATGCAATAGAATCAGGTTCAAGAGCATGGGGTTTTGAATCTACGGATAGTGATTACGATATTAGATTCATATATTCACATAATATAGATTGGTATTTAAATATTCTGCCTAAAAGAGATGTAATAGAATATCCAATTGTTAATGAGTTTGACTATGCTGGATGGGATTTAAGAAAAACTCTGTTTCTGCTTAATAAATCTAATCCTGTATTGTTTGAATGGTTAAAATCACCTATGGTTTATTATAAAGATAATTATTTTTATAATGCTATGGAAGATTTAGCTAAAGAATATTTTTCACCTATATCCTCAGTTTATCATTATTTACATATGGCAAATGGTAATTACAGAGAATTTTTACAGACAGATGAAGTTAAAATTAAAAAATATTTTTATGTGCTAAGACCATTATTATCTTGCATGTGGATAGAGAAATATAAAGAATCTCCTCCTATAGAGTTTGAAAAATTATTGGTGCAAATTACTGATAATGAACTTTTAGAAATTATTAATCAGCTTTTAGAGAAGAAAAAATCATCAGTTGAACTTGGCACAGCCCCTAAAATATCAAAACTAAATGATTTTATAGAAGATACTATCAAATACTTTGAAAATGTAGTTAAAAATTTTGACCCGACCAATAAACCCTCCCCTGAAATATTAGAAAAAGAATTTGTTAATATTTTAGAGAATATTAGTGGAAAATAAGTTGTTAAGAATAAATTAAATAATCTTTAAACCTTAATTATGATAAGGCTTCAGTTATTTTTGCATTATCTATTGGAATTTCTGCTTTTTTTAGATGTTTAATTATTGCATTACCTGCTTCTTTTATTAAAGAGTTATTAAATGGTATATACAAATTTATTAGACATTTTATTACCTTTTTTTCTAATCAATAATAACTACTGGGACAGTTTTTAAGTCATCCATTTTATTCATATATCTATATATTCCTATCTGTCTTACACATTTACCTGCAGGAATCTTTATTATTTCATCATCATAATAATATTTACCTCCATCATTGGTAAATAAGGCAACCACACCACTAAATATATCAAACTGTGTTCCCTCTTGGTCAAGAGACTTCTCAACTGCTAATGCAACTGTTGGTTCTAATACTTGAATAACCTTAAACTCATTCTTACTAATACATTCTCCCTTCTCAGGAAGCATTATAATATTTTCCTCATCCGATGGCTCAGCCAAACTAACTGTAATTAAGCATGCAAATGCAATTAATATTTCTATAACACATAGTAATAAGTATTTGATTCTTTTCATTTTATACTCCTAACACAAGTTATCATAAACTTACTAATTGTAAAAATCAAGAGTAAACATAGTATAATAAAAGACAATAAAACTTGGAAATATTAAAAAAATAACAGAAAATAAAGACATTACAGCTAGAGATATTTCAATCTCTTAAAAACTAAAAAAGTCAGCTTAAAACTGGTTTATACTCTTTGAAAGGTGGTGCCCGAGGGCGGAATCGAACCACCGACACAAGGATTTTCAGTCCTCCGCTCTACCATCTGAGCTACTCGGGCAAAAGATTATAATTGCTAAATAGATTATGTAAAATATAAAACTAATTACAACTATAGAATAATTTTTAACTTTTATAATATATACTAAAAATTAGTTGCTGTCTAGTATTTTTAAACAAAAATTATTATTCTTATTTATCCTCTTCTTCTGGTAGGTTCTGCAGTTTTTCTAATTCTTCTTCCGAAATATCATCGTACTCTACCACAGGAATACTATAGCTTCCGCTAAACCATTTGTATAAATCTACCTCTTTACATCTACTACTGCAAAAAGGCATAATTTTTTTATCTACCGAAGATGTTTTTTTACAAATAGGGCAACTCATTAAATTTCTCCTAATCTTAACTCGGGAATCTTACAACTCTCATTAATTTCGTAATTAATATATATATTAAGCTCACTAAGTTCTTTATTAGCAACAGTTTTTAGTTTATCTAGGTGTTTACTTGAGGCAACTATTGTTAGTTTCTCACTATTAGAAGCCACTAAACTTCTAAGTTTTATAATCAATAAATGCAGTTGATAATCTAAACTTTTACTAATTAATTTAAAACTATCTTGAGTTTTTTGCCGAGAAATTTCTAAAAGTCCTAAGTTAGAAAAGCCTAAGACTGTGGCTTTGTTTTCATCTGTACTCAATAATTTTTTACATCTATCTAGTAAATTATTACGATACTGCTTATTGGTAATTTTTAATACATCTATTAAAATTTGCCCGCTGAGATTTCTTAATAAAATTTGATTTACAGCAATTGGCAGAATCTCCATATTGGTTTTATAAGCAACTTCTTCTTTAGAATTAAAAGAAATTTCTCCAGCGAAATTTACATCAATATAATTGAACGAATCACTCTCAAAAAAAACTAAATTAAAAGAATCACCCAGTTGCAAATTAGTGCTTTGTATATCCATTAAAGATTCTCTAATATCATAAAAATCTAAAATATCTTCTTTTTCGGTATAAACTTTACTGTTTACTTCTAAAAACTTATAATTGTTAAGGACATTCTGTACTTGTTTATGCTGTTCAATAGTATCGGCGATAATTTCTACAGAAGAATTTTTGGCATAATCTAAAATAATATTTTCTAACAAACTTGCCTCATAAACTAAGCCAACTTCTTTTTGCGATTTTATATTTTCCCATAAATTTTTAAGGCGATAAGATTCAGTTTTTAAATCTTCTAAATAATTATGTTTATAAAGGCTTCTAATAATAAAACCTAAACTATTCCCTATACTTGCAACAATTTTTTGCTTGTCATCGTCGGTAAGTTTTTTAGAAAAAATAATATTTTTACTTAAAGGTTTTAAAACTAATAAAGCTCCTCGTAGAGTAATATCTTGCGATACCACTGCTTTTTTATTAGGGATAGTTTCAGTTTTAACAACCTGTACGAGAATTTTTTCGCCAATTTTAGGTTTGTTTTGATTTTTATTAAACTTTAAAAAAGCCTCTTGTTTACCACCTAAATTAACAAAAGACCCACCAAGACTTTCCATAACTTTATCTACTCTTGCTAGATAAATGCTATTAACTTTAGGGGAATTTTGATTTTGATAAAAAATATTTTGGAGGATATTATTTTTAATACTAAAAACACTTAGGTAAAAGCTACTAGAGTTAATAATTAATTTAGTATTATTCATGAGAACTTTCTTGATAATTAAATTTATAACCTAATCCTGTAAGGGTATTGTAAACATTAAAAATTGGCAACCCTACCACATTAGAAACCGAACCATTAATTTGCTTAACAAAAACTTCAAATTTACCTTGAATGCCATAACCACCAGATTTTCCCTGCCATTCATTACTATTTAAATACCAAGTCATTTCATCAAGGGATAATCTTTTAAGGGTAATAGCAGTTTTTACGACCTTAGTAATAATTTTTTTATTATTAGGAGCAGAAACACTAAAAGCTGTTAAAACTTTATGCTTACCTCCGCTAAGTAGTTTTAAAAAAGATTCTGCTTGAGCTTTATCTTGCGGTTTTCCTAAAATTTGAGTACCACGAATAACCGAAGTATCTGCGGCTATTATATAAGAATCCTCATATTTTTCTTTAGCACTTAGAGCCTTTTCTTGAGAAATTCTTTTAACATAAGCATAAGGCTCTTCTTTTTTCTTTGGAGTTTCATCAATATCAGCAGGATAAACTACATCAGGAAAAATATTTATTTTATTGAGTAATTCTAATCTTCTTGGCGAAGAAGAAGCCAAGACAAGATGTTGCTGATTATGCATTTTTAGAATCGCTAGCCCCTGCTTTATTATCTGATGATCTGCTATCAGATTTAAAACGATACTCTAATCTTGCATTCACAAGACGATCACTTTTTTTAAGATTCTCAATATCTGTTGGACTAATTCTAACGGTAACTGTATCGTAAAGAATAATTCTAATTTTATGCTTCCGCATTTTGCCAGCCGTATGAGCTAAAACCACTGCTCCGTTTGGCAACTTAACTTTAAATTGAGTATTTGGTAAAATTTCTATAACCTCACCAACTACGGTAATACCTTTTTCGTCTTGTTTTATATCAAGATTATCAATCATTAAATATCTACTCCTCGTTTAATGTCTGCACCTAAATTTAATAAATTTTCAACAGCTCTAACATATCCTCTATCTAAATGGTGCAATTGAGTTACGGTAGTTTCGCCTTCTGCTACAAGCCCTGCAATAATTAAAGCAAAAGCCGACCTTAAATCGGTAGCTTTAACTTCTGCCGAATAAAGTTCTTTTACACCTTCAACTACTGCTGTTGAGCTATCTTTAATATTAATATTAGCTCCCATTCTAATTAGTTCGGGAACTATTGTAAACCTATTTTCAAAAATCTTTTCACTAAAAACCGACTTCCCTGAGGCAATAGTCATTAAAGCCATAAAGGGCGATTGCAAATCGGTAGGAAATAAAGGAAAAGGCGCGGTAGTAATATCTATAGGATTAATAACTTTACTACCTTTAATATGAAGTTTTCCAGAGCCTAAATCGTTAATTTCTGCACCAGAATCTTTTAGAATATCTAAAAAATTACCCCAAATTCCATCATCTAAATTTTCTAAAGTAATTTCGCCCCTTGTCGCCACAGCTGCAATAGCATAACTACCAGCTTGGATTCTATCGGCAATAACTCTATGGTTAGCTGAATGTAAACTTTCTACACCTTCAACCTCAATAACCGAAGTCCCTGCTCCGGTAATTTTAGCACCCATTTTTATTAAACAGTTAGCTAAATCAACAATTTCTGGCTCTTTTGCTACATTAACAAGTTTAGATTTACCTTGTGCTAAAGATGCTGCCATTAAAATATTTTCGGTTGCCCCTACTGATACTTTGTCAAAAGTTATTTCAGCTCCTTTAAGACCATGCTCAGCTGTAGCAATAATGTTTCCGTGTTCGGTTTTTATGATTGCTCCCATTTTTTCTAAAGCACTAATGTGGAGATCTACAGGTCGTAAACCAATAGAGCAACCACCAGGAAGAGGCACAATTGCACTTTTAAATCTTGCTAGTAGTGGTCCTAAAATTAAAACCGATGCTCGCATTGAGCTTACTAAATCGTAAGAGGCAGTAAAATTAGAAATATTACTACCATCAAAACAAACCACATCTTCATTAATGGTAATAGCCACTCCTAATTCTTTTAGGATAGCATAGATTGTATCCATATCTGAAAGAGTTGGCACATTGCTTAGAGTTAATTTTTCTTTAGTTAAAATTGAGGCTATAACTAGCGGTAAGGCTGAATTTTTAGCTCCGGTAATTTTAAGGTTTCCTTTGAGCTTTCTTCCACCTTTAATTTTGATTTTATCTATACCTTGCATAATCTTAATTTAATTACTTTTTTCTTTAGTTGTTGGGATACTTTCTTTTCGTTTATTTTTTTGAGCTTTTCTTTTTCGCAAATTTTCCCTTAAGGCCTTAGCTACAGCTATTTCCTTAGGGGTGTGAGACGATTTTAAATCTTTCATTTTATAATATTAATAGCTTAAAGTTCATAAT
Source organism: Alphaproteobacteria bacterium (assembly GCA_031256515.1). Classification (GTDB taxonomy): domain Bacteria; phylum Pseudomonadota; class Alphaproteobacteria; order WRAU01; family Hepatincolaceae; genus WRAU01. The sequence continues at coordinate 747 of JAIRQL010000041.1, read as the reverse complement.
GATAATTCTAGTTTAAAAAAAATATTTTGCAATTATTACTTTTATCTAATATATTTATAAATGTTGCCATCATAGCTCAGGGGTAGAGCACTTCATTGGTAATGAAGGGGTCGCATGTTCGATTCATGCTGGTGGCACCATATCTTTCAAGGCTTATAAAGACTTAATAAATTCTTTTAAAATAGTACTGTGGCACAAATTGGATGCAACTATCCTGTAAAGTGGATTTTTAGTTAAAAATGTTGATATGTGTATAATCTACTCTAGGACTTAAGAATAAAGAATCTTTTTGAAAACTAATTGAAATTTTATGTTTACCAGTAATAGAAAAACTTTTAAGGAATTTTTGAGAGTTTTTAATATAAGAAATAGCACCTTTAATAGTAAAATCTACGACATTAAGTGTTTCATTACTAAATGAGCTGGGCAGTAAAATTTATATCTAGCTATTTCTTTTTTGGTTAAAAGTATTCCATTGCGATACTTATCCATTAAATCTACAGAATATTTCCAATGCTTATAAAATTCCGAATCTTTATTATAAAAGTTTTTGCGATACCATGAATTTAATTTTTTATATTCTATGGTGCTATCTCTATCACTAATATAGGTATTTTCATTAATAAACTCTACTTCTTCATCTGTTAATTCCTTTGGATTATCACTATATGCTGTTGCTAACCAAGAATCCCAAATAGATAATGATAATTCTCTGTTTTCTAATGTTCTTATAGCAAAACCATCTCT
>JAIRQL010000038.1 GCA_031256515.1 Alphaproteobacteria bacterium | reverse complement strand
GTAGGTAATTTCAGCCCGTTGCTTTTTTTCTACTTTTTGATTAACAATATCGGGTTCACATTCTTTAAATAGTATATTTTTAAAATCGCTACCAGTAAAATTAAATACTACTGGAGTTTCTCTTAAAAAGTGCATAAAATCAGATTCTATGGCTGTATCTTTTATTTTTGCTCCATTTATTTTCAACTCTTTTATATCTTCTAACATAATTTTAGTATTTTCTATTCTAGTTTTAGATCCTACAAACATAAGTCTACTATGTTTTAAACTAGGGAACATACCACCATAAATATCACAATAACTAATGTTTGAATTATTAAATTCTAAATAATCTCTTATTTTTTTAGGCTGGATATCTGTATTGGTTAAGTCGCAGTTTTTAAATTTAGTAGCAATAAAAATATTTTCACTGCCAGAAAATGAAGTGTTTTTTATTTCACAGTCTTCAAAGGTACATCTGATTATTGGACAATCAAAATCACATTTATCAAAAACACAATTATTAAGAAAAGCCGATTCTTCTAGTATAATATTTTTAAACTTACAATTTATAAATTCTGCATTATTACATACTATATTATAAATAGTTGGCTGGAGCTTACTTTTTTCGTTCTCTTGAGAAATAAATTTTATATTTTTAAAAACTACACCAGAAAGATCTTTTTCATAATTCTTAAAGAATTTAGCATTTTTAAATATAACTAAATCTACTAAATCTTGAATATATAATCTATTATCGCTTTCTTTTTTTGATATTTTTACAATATGTTTACATAAAGCATTATTAACATTTTTCCTAGAAAGTTCATCATATTTAGCAGAATTTAGCAAACTTTTTACCGCAATAATTCTATCAGCAGGATTAGAAGAATTCTCTATATATCTGATGATATTATCTTCAAGTTTCATATCTTCTTTAGTAGCTTCTCTAAATAAAGGTTCAAAAACTTTTTTAACCAACTCTTTAGAAGGTTTGCTTCTACGAACAGATTTTCTTTCAGCCGGTGGTGTATATTGTGGGTTTATTTTATCATAAATAAAAAAGATTATTTTTAATGTACCACCTACACCTAATGATGCAATAGCAACAGCCCCATATATCCAATTATTTAAAAAAAATAAAAGAACAGTGCCAGTTATAGGAACTAGAAAAAAAAGTGCATTTGTTATTACTATTCTTACCATTTTGAATATATATTATATTTGCTATTTTTTTAACTTAGTTAATAATTATATATCAATTTAAAAGCTAGTACTAGTTTTTTTATAGTTAATAGCTGTTTTATTGCTTTGTTTTTTCTGAGGTGTTTTGTAATTGTATAGGAGTACTATTTACTACTACAACCTCATCATCATTAAGCTCACGGATAGCTGGTTCTCTATCGTTAAAATTAGAAAAAGGAGATGTGGTATAATTATCAGCTTCATTAGTAGCTGTAAAATCTTGACAAATAAAATCAATAACTAGTTTTTTAGTGAATCTTTCATCAAAGGCGATTCTAAAAATATCAATAATTGCAAAAACAAAAGGTAGCCAAGCTAAAGATTTAGTAAGCAATAGTAAACTAAACAATAATTGCAGAGTTCCAGTAATGTATTTTCCTAAATAAAACCTATGAATACCAAAAACTCCAAATAAAAGACACAATCCAAAAGCAATTATTTTATTTTTTTGTATCAATTTAGGAATTGGAATAAAAGTTTTAAATTGATTTTGGTCTTCATTTTTATTAAAGGAAGTTTTTTCTGAGTTGAATTTAAAATAATACTTACGAAAAATCATATATTTTCCTTTGTAGTTAAAAATAAATAGCGGGATTAAAAACTACTATAATCCCGCTAAGTTATTACATTTTAAGAGTGTAAAAAGTTTTTAATTTCCTCGCTAGTGATTAAGGCTTCTCTATCAAAATTTACAGCTAAGTCAAAAACTTTTTTAGTAGACTCTTTTTTATCAATATTATTTACCCATTTTTGAATATTAGGGAAATTATTTAAAAGATCAGGAATAGCTCCTAATCTAGTTTTAATGGTTGTATAAATATTAATATCTGCAATAGAATATGTGCCAGCAACATAGTCTTTATTGCTTAGATGGCTATCTAAAAGAGCAAGTAAAGTATCAAGTTGTTTTCTAATACGGATAAGCATTTCTGGATTGCTATCATCAGCTTGATAATGATGTGCAAACTTAGGGTTAAGTTCACTAGCTCCCCAAAAAAACCAAGATAAAACTTCATTGAAATTTTCTTTTGGTAAAAGTTTATTTTCTTTTTGGGCAAGATGTAATAAGATGTTTGCAGAATCAAAAAACACTTTGCCATCATCTAATAATGATGGAGTTTTTTTAGTAGGAATAATTTTAGCATATTCTTCATTATGATTTTGTTTTTTAAAAACATTCATTGGGAATTTACTATAAGAAGTTCCTGTTTCTTCTAAAAAAAGTAAAACTCTTAAACTTGGGGCTGTTGGGGCATAAAATAATTTTAACATTTTTTTTCTCCTTGAAATATTGATTAAATTTATAATATTTATTAATTAGTGATAAATTCTTTTATTTCTTCTTCAGAAACTACCGCTTCCCAATCAAATTCTTCTGATAATTTGCTGATTTTTTTAGTAGCTTCACGATTACCCATATTACTTATCCATTTTTTAATATGCGGTAAATCATCAATTAAATTAGGGATAGCATCATTTTTATTAGCAAAGTGATCTAGCCAACTATAAACAGTAATATCAGCGATAGAAAATTCACCTGCGATATAGTTTTTATTAACTAAATTTTCATTAAGAACAGCCAATAAAGTTTTGATATTAGCGATAATTTTATCGTGCATATCTTTATTATCAGGATTTTGTACTCTTGCCCGATAATATTGTAAAAATTTTGGTGTAAGCTCATTAACATCCCAAAAAAACCAAGACAATGCTTCTTCACGATTATTTTGTGGCAACAATTTATTATATTTAGTAGCTAAATGATATAATATTGCTCCGCTTTCAAAAAAAATCTTGCCATCATCAATTAGGCTTGGGATTTTAGCAGTAGGAATAATGCTTTTATAAGTATCTGTCAATTGTACTTTTTTAAAAACATTAATCGGCAAAGAAGAGTAGGGAACTTGTAATTCTTCTAAAGCCAAAAGAGCTTTAACTCCAGCTGTTGTTGGAGCATAAAGTAATTTCAACATATTTTTCTCCATTTTGTAATATTAAACTTTAAAAAAGATAGTTTTATTATTATAGCTTATTTCACTAATAATTTCTTTAAATATTTACCAGTAAAACTAGATTCTACCTTTGTAACTTCTTCAGGAGTACCTTTAGCGATAATTTGCCCGCCTTTAACCCCTCCCTCTGGTCCTACATCTATTATATAGTCTGCTACTTTAATAACATCAAGGTTATGTTCAATAATAATTGCTGTATTACCCTGATCTACTAGCTGTTGCAATACTTGGATTAGTTTATTAACATCATCAAAATGTAATCCTGTAGTTGGTTCATCTAGGATATATAAAGTTTTACCAGTGGATTTTTTTGATAGTTCTTTAGCTAATTTAATCCTTTGAGCTTCACCACCACTAAAGGTAGTTGCCGATTGTCCTAGCTTGATGTATCCTAAGCCTACTTCATTTAAGGCATTAAGTTTATTGGCAATGGTAGAAATTCCGCTAAAAAATTCACAACCTTCGCTAACTGTCATATCTAAGACATCAGCGATAGATTTATCATTCCACTTAATTTCAAGAGTTTCTCGGTTATATCTTTTACCTTTACATTCTTCGCATTTAATATAAACATCTGGTAAAAAGTGCATTTCAATTTTTATTACACCATCACCTTTACAAATTTCACAGCGACCACCTTTAACATTAAAAGAAAATCTGCCGCCTTTATAACCACGAGCTTTAGCTTCGGGAAGTTCAGCGAATAATTCTCTAATTACATCAAAAGTTTTAGTATAAGTTGCTGGGTTAGAGCTTGGCATTCTACCAATTGGCGATTGATCTATATCTATTACTTTATCTATATTTTCTAATCCTAAAACATTATCATAAGGAGCAGGGTCATCTTTAGAATTATAAATATGTTGCGATACTGCTTTATAGAGGGTTTCGTTAATTAAGGTAGATTTACCACTACCAGAAACGCCAGTAACACAAGTCATAAGTCCTAGTGGAAAATCTACACTAACATTTTTTAAATTATTTCCATGTGCATTTAAAAGTTTAATAAAATTACCGTTGCCTTTTCTTCTTTTTTTCGGGATTTCTATTTTTAAATCACCTCTTAGATATTTGCCAGTAATACTGTTAGGATTATTTTCAACTTCAATAGGAGTACCACTAGCCACAATTTCACCACCTAAAACCCCAGCTCTTGGACCCATATCTATAAGAAAATCTGAAAAACGGATGGTATCTTCATCGTGTTCTACCACAATTACAGTATTATCTAAATTTTTAAGATGTTGTAAAGTTTCTAGCAGTTTATCGTTATCTCTTTGATGAAGTCCAATAGATGGTTCGTCTAGCACATATAAAACCCCAGTAAGCCCTGAGCCAATTTGTGAGGCAAGACGAATTCTTTGGGATTCTCCTCCTGATAAAGTCCCAGCACTTCTACTTAAATTTAGGTAGCCAATTCCCACATTATTTAAAAAAGATAATCTGTCTCTTATTTCTTTAACAACTTTTTCGGATATTTTTTTATGATTTTCACTTAGTTTACTATCTAACTCACTAACCCAAGCAAAGCAATTTTCTACCGACATTTCCGAAACATCATAAATATTTTTCATATCTATTTTAATTTGGAGAGCTTTTTCATTAAGCCTTTTACCACTACAACTATGGCAAGGTTTTTCTATTAAGTAGCTACTAAGATTTTCTCTTGAACTTTCGGATTCTGTATCTTTATATCTTCTCTCAAGAGAGGGCATAACTCCCTCAAATGGTCTATTAGAGGTATGGGTATGATTATTACTAACAAATGAAATTTTTATGTTTTCAGAACCACTACCATACAAGACAATTTGTTTAAATTTTTCTGGTAAAGCAATAAATGGAGTATTAGAGTTAATCTTATAGTGTTTAGCTACTCCTTCTAAGATAGCTTTGTAATATCCTCCTAGTTGATTATTCCAAGGAGCAATTGCATCTATTAAAGGTTTTGTTTGGTCGGGAATAATTAAAGATAATTCAAAAATGCTTTCCACACCAAGACCTTTACAAGTTTCGCAAGCTCCAAAAGGATTATTAAAAGAAAATAATCTTGGCTCAATTTCTTCAATAGCAAAACCAGAAACAGGACAGGCGAATTTTTCAGAAAACAATGTTTCTTCATTAGTTTCTATATTTTCGGCAATTACAATACCTTCGCTTAAAGAAAGGGCGGTTTCTAAACTTTGAGACAGCCTTTTTTCTATACCTTCTTTAATGATAATTCTATCAACGATAACGGCAATATCATGCTTAATATTTTTATCTAGAGTAGGGATTTCATCAATTTCATAAATATTATTATCTATTTTAAGCCTTTGGAAACCTTTTTTTCTTAAATCGTCAAATTCTCTTTTAAATTCGCCTTTACGACCTCGCACAATGGGTGCTAATAAATTAATTTTAGTACCAGAGGTCATTAAAATTAATTTATCAACCATCATAGAAATTGTTTGTTTTTCTATAGGAAGACCAGTTGCTGGAGAATAAGGAATCCCAACCCTAGCATAAAGCAACCGTAAATAATCATAAATCTCAGTGATAGTTCCAACTGTTGAGCGGGGATTTTTAGAAGTAGTTTTTTGTTCTATAGAAATTGCTGGCGATAACCCTTCTATGGATTCTACATCTGGTTTGTCAAAGGTATCTAAGAATTGTCTGGCATAGGCAGATAGCGATTCTACATATCTTCTTTGTCCCTCTGCATAAATTGTATCAAAAGCTAAAGAAGATTTTCCCGAACCTGAAAGCCCTGTAATAACCGTTATGGTATTTTTAGGAATATCAATACTAACATTTTTAAGATTATGCTCTTTTGCCCCTTTTACAGAGATAAATTTATTCATTATTACTACTCCTATATTTTTTATAGCTAGTAAGTATAGCATGAATTATATATTTTTGTAGATTTTTTTTCTTAAGCAAGATACAATTAAGCATAAATGTATTGATAGGTAAGCGATGGTAAATAAGGTTATTTTAATTGGAAATGTTGGTGGTGATCCTGAAATTAGATTTTCGCAAAGTGGTTCAAAAATTGCCACATTTTCTTTAGCGACTAGTGAATATTGGAAAGATAAAGCTACTGGCGAAAGAAAATCTAAATCAGAATGGCATCGTATTGTAATATTTAATGAGAATCTGGCTGGTATAGTTGAAAGCTATGTAAAAAAAGGCTCAAAAATCTTTGTAGAAGGTTCTATTCAATCAAGAAAATATACCGATAATAATGGAGTTGAAAGAAACATTACCGAGGTTGTTTTAACTCAATTTAAAGGTGAGATTCAGCTTCTTGATAGTAGAGGAGGTGGGGGCGATTCTGGGGGTGATTATTCACAATCTAGTAGTAGTTCTTCTTTTTCGCAATCTTCTAGCTCATCATCATCTTCTTCTAAGAAAAATGAAGACTTTTCTACAATTGGTGATGATTTAGATGATGAAATTCCTTTTTAACCTTAAAATTTGAGAATATAAAATATGGCAAAATTTATTACTAAAGAAGAACTAATAGAAAAGTTAAAAACCGTTGAATTACTTTCGGTAGATATGGATGGTACTTTAACCGATGGTGGTATGTATTTAGATGAAAATAATATTGCTACAAAAAAATTCTTTGCTCACGATGGTACAGGATTACAGATGGTTAAAAATATCGGGGTTAAAATTGCCTTAGTTACGACTAGTGTTTCTAGTATTGCTACTCATAGAGCTAATGTACTAGGTTTTCATGAATTAGCAGCAGGAAGCCATAAAAAAGGTGAAGATGTACTTGGATTATGTAAAAAATTAAATATTAATCCGCAAAATGCTATCCATATGGGCGATGATGTAAATGATATTTTAGCCTTTAAAGAAGTAGGAATTCCAATAGCTACAGCAAATTCAGTAGATGCAATATTAGATTTTGCAATCTATAAAACTACTAAAGGTGGTGGCTTTGGAGCAGTAAGAGAGATTTGTGATTTAATATTGTTAGCGAAGACGGGGAAATTATACGGACCTCC
>JAIRQL010000021.1 GCA_031256515.1 Alphaproteobacteria bacterium | reverse complement strand
TATTTGTTTTAGGAAAGCCTGTAGCTTTATTAAATTCTTCTTTAGTAGATTTTTTAAATTCTTTAAGTGGTCGTAATGCTATTATTTTAGGATTAATTTTAGGAGTTATGGTTTCTTTTGATTTAGGAGGTCCTGTAAATAAGGCTGCCTACGCTTTTTGTTTAGGAGCTTTAGCTAGCGGTAATTTTATTCCTTATGCAATTTTTTCATCATGTAAAATGGTATCTGCTTTTGCTAGTACTTTAGCTACGAAGATTTCACCAAAATATTTTTTAGAAGAAGAAAGAGAGATTGGTAAATCTACTTGGATATTAGGATTAGCTGGTATAACCGAAGGAGCAATTCCACTAGCAATGAACGATCCCCTAAGGGTTTTAGGAAGTTTTATAGTAGGTTCTGCTATTACTGGTAGCATAGTTGCTTACTTTGCTATTCAATTACAAGTACCTGGTGCTGGAATAATCTCTATGTTTGTAATGGAAGGTAATACCTATGCTGAAAAAATTACTGATGGGCTAATTTGGCTAGCTGCTGGTTTAATAGGAGCAATTATTTCCACAATTATTTTGCTTATCTTAAAAGCTAAAAAATATCATAATAATATATAAAGGAATAATAAAGATGACTAAATACACCGTTCACATAATTCCTCACATGCACTGGGATAGAGAGTGGTATTTTACTACCGAAGAATCAAGAATTCTTTTAGTAAATAATATGGAGGAAATTTTTACTAGGTTAGAAACTGATCCTAGTTATAAGTATTACACCCTAGACGGACAAACTGCAATCTTAGAAGACTATCTTAGTGTTAAAAAAGAAAATAAAGAAAGATTAAAAAAATTAGTACAACAAGGTAAGCTAATTATTGGTCCTTTTTATACTCAAAGCGATGAAAGAGTAGTAGGAGGTGAAGCTCTTGTGCGAAATCTTTTATATGGAATAAAAGATTGTCAGGAATTTTTAAATGAAAATTCTTCATTTATGCCAATTGGTTATTTACCAGATTCATTCGGACAAACCTCTCAACTACCTCAAATACTTAATGGTTTTAATATTAATTATGCAATTTTTTGGCGAGGATGTTCTGAGCGACATGGTACAAATAAAACCGAATTTATTTGGGAAAGTTCAGAGGGTAGCCGTGTTATTACTCAAATACTCCCGCTAGGTTATGCTATCGGTAAATATTTACCCTTAGATGAAACTCAGCTAAAAAATAGAATAGATAAATATTTTAATGTTTTAAAAAAAGGAGCAACTACTAATAATATTTTATTGCCACACGGGCATGATCAAATGCCCTTACAACAAAATATTTTTGAAGTTCTTAAAGTTTTAGAAAAACTTTATCCTGAAGATACCTTTGTTATTAGTAATTATAGCTTAGCAATGGCTGAAATAGAAAAAAATCAAGCTAATTTAGATATTCTAAAAGGTGAATTTTTAGACCCTAAGTATATGCGAGTTCATAGAACTATTTCTTCTACCAGAGCCGACCTTAAAATAAAAAATACTGAGATAGAAAACAAAATTACTAATATCTTAGAACCTTTGGCAACTATAGCTTATACCTTAGGGTTTGAGTACCATCACGGATTAATTGAACAGATTTGGAAAGAAATCATGAAAAATCATGCTCACGACAGTATGGCTGCTTGTTGTAGTGATAAAGTTCATGAGGAAATTAAATCTCGTTTTATTTTGGCAGAAGATAAAACCAATAATCTAATCAATTTTTACATGAGAAAAATTGCTGATTCAATAGATTATAAAAATCAAGACACTCTTGTAGTTTATAATACCCTACCCTTTGTGAGAAATGAGGTATTACGAACTAAAATTATAAGTCGTCTGAAAAATATTGCTATTTACGATAGTAATAATAATCCTATAGATTTTACTATTTTAGAAAAAAAAGAACTAGATCCCGGACTTATAGATAGGCAAATAGTTCACTATGGTAATTATGAACCTTTTTTTGAATATGATATTGAATTTATAGCAAATACCCCATCATTAGGTTATACAAGCTACCTAATTAATCCTAGTAATAACGACAGCTCTCTTTCGGATAATGTTTCTGCTAACTTTATAGAAAATAATTTTTATAAAATTACTATAAATTCAAATGGAACTATTAATATTTTAGAGAAAAGTAGCGGGATACTTTACAATAATATTCTTGCCTTTGAAGATTCTTCGGATGATGGTGATGAGTATGATTATTCTCCATCTCTTGCAGATTTTATAATAGGAAATGAAAATTCCTTTGATTTATCCTCAACTTTTTCAATAAATAAGCATTCTCAAGAAATAAAATTATCTTATAAGCTAAAACTTCCACAAAACTTAGAAGAAAGAGCTAACAAAGTTTGCAATGCTATTTTACCTATTACTATAAAAATCAAACTTAATAGTAATTCTCAAATTATAAACATTTCTATTAATATTACTAATACTGCTATTAATCATAGAATGCGACTTTTAATCCCTAATAATCTCTCTAGTAATTTTAGCATTGCTGATAATCAGTTTGGCAGTATTCGGCGAGATGTAATTGATAGTGCTGTTAATATTTGGGAACTTGAAAGTTGGGAAGAAAAACCTCTGCCAGTATATTCTATGTTATCTTTTATTGGACTTGATACTGAAAAAGGGTTAGCTGTATTAACTGCAGGAGTAAGAGAATACGAAATTATTAATAAAAATACTATTGCTATTACTTTATTTCGTAGTATCGGAGTATTAGGAAAAGAAAATCTTCTTTACAGACCAAATAGACCATCAGGCATTAAACTACCTACTCCTGATTCTCAGCTTTTAGGAAAATTAGAATTTAAGTTAGGATTTGTATCTTATAACGATGGTTTACTAGAAAGTAATATTTCTCAAAAAGCAAAAATCTATAACACTCCACTTATTGCTTATAATAAAACAAATTTTAATGCTATGAGATTAAATCCTGTAAACTTTTATTCACCAAATAAGTTTTCTTTATTTTGTTTAGATGGATTAGGAGTTTTAAGTACCCTTAAAAAATGCGAAAACTCCGCAAATATTTTGTTAAGATTTTATAACCCTTTCATTGATAAAACGGTTAAGCAACTTTTTAAACAAAAAGATTTAGAATTTAAAGAAAGCTACTTAGCCAAATTAAATGAAGAAATAACCACCACTTGGGATTTTAATAATCCTATAGAAACTAAAGCCTCACAAGTTAAAAATTTAATTTTAAAGATTAAACAATAATAGAAACTTAGTTTAGAGGTGATACTAAAACATCACCTCTATAACCTAATAGCTAACATATTTTTCTTTATTAAAAATCAAAATATGCTACAATTTTATAAATTAATATAACTATATTACAACATTATTAAACTATGTTAAAAGAATTATTAAAAGATAATATTATTTTTACCTCAAATAAACTCTCTTGGGAAGAGGCTGTTAAAGTATCAGCTCAACCACTGTTAGAAAAGAATCTCATTAAACAATCGTATATAGAAAGCATTATTAACTCTGTAAAGCAACAAGGATTTTATATTGTAATTTCTCCTGAGATTGCCTTTCCTCATGCTAGATTTCCTGAAGGGGTTAATAAGATATGTTTATCGCTTTTAGTTTCTACTGAAAAAATCCAATTTGGTGCAAATAAAGATATAAAATTAATATTTTGTGTGGGTTTTATTGATGATAATAGCCACATGGAAATGCTACAAGAATTAGCAACTTTTTTAAGTAATGAAGATAATATCCAAAAATTACTTGTAGCTAAACAAGATACTGATGTACTAAGTTTATTATAAATAGGAGAAAATTATGAAAATTATCACAATCTGCGGACACGGTTTAGGTAGTAGTTTTATGGTTGAAAGTATCATTAAACAAATTTTAAATGAAGAGAAAATTACAGCCGAAGTAGGACATGTGGATATGGCTTCGGCAAATACTGTTGATGCCGACATTTATTTAGTTGGTAAAGACCTTGCCAATAGTGTTAGTGTTAATAATCTTATAGTTTTAAATAGTTTAATTGATAAAACTGAAATTAAAGAAAAATTATTGGCTAAGATTAAAGAAATTAAGTAATTTAAAAGATTTTGAGGGTTTTGAGAGGCTATATTAGGAGCAAAGTTGTGAAGTGTATATCTAATACATGAGCTACTTTGCGACAACATATAGACCTCAAAAGACCAAAATAAAAATTTAATAGTTTTAATTTTATACTAGGAGATTAACTACGAAGTGTATAATAATACATGAGAAGTTAAGCGACGAAGTAGAAAATCAAAAATATTGAATTTTTTTAATATGGAGAGAGTGTATTATTATGTTATCATTACTAGTAGATATATTAAGTATCCCAGCTTTACTTGTAGGTTTAATTGTTTTTTTAGGGCTTATTCTACAAAAAAAACCATCACAAGATATTATTTTAGGAACTTTTAAAAGTATTTTAGGATTCGTTGTTTTAGGTGGTGGAGCAACAATTTTAGTTGCTTCGCTTAATCCTTTTGGGGTAATGTTTCAGGAGGCTTTTAATTTACAAGGAATTGTCCCTAATAACGAGGCAATTGTAGCTTTATCTTTAAAAGAATATGGAAGTTCTACGGCTTTAATTATGTTTTTTGGGATGATTGCCAACATTTTAATTGCTAGATTTACTCCTTTTAAATTTATTTTCTTAACTGGACATCATACTTTTTATATGGCAGCAATGATTTCTGTGATTTTAATCAGTATGGGATTATCGGGAATTATTTTAATTATCGCAGGTAGCTTAACTTTAGGGATTGCGATGGTGTTTTTTCCTGCAATATCTTATACTACTATGCAAAAAATTACCAATAATCAAAATATCGGAATGGCTCACTTTGGGACACTCGGTTATGTACTTTCGGCATTTATTGGAAAAATCTTTGGTAAATCATCACCATCAACAGAAAGTTTAAACCTTCCTAAAAACTTAGGATTTTTAAGAGACAGCAGTGTTATGATTGCCCTTACTATGGGAGTTTTATACATAGTTGTGGCAATTTCTGCTGGTCAAACTTTTGTAGAAACTAATTTAAGTGGCGGACAAAATTATATTGTTTTCGCAATTATGCAAGGGATAACCTTCTCTGCGGGTATTTACATTATTTTAGCTGGGGTAAGGCTATTATTAGGTGAAATTGTTCCAGCCTTTAAAGGAATCTCAGAAAAAGTTGTTAAAGATGCTAAACCTGCTCTTGACTGTCCTGTAATTTTCACTTATTCACCAAATGCTGTAATTATCGGATTTTTATGCGGTTTTATAGGTGGGGTTGTTGGGCTATTTGTATTAGGATATTTAAGCTGGGCTTTAATTTTACCTGGTGTTGTTCCGCATTTTTTCACAGGAGCTACAGCTGGAGTGTTTGGTAATGCTACTGGTGGTCGTCGTGGAGCCATGCTAGGATCGTTTGCTAATGGGATTTTAATTACTTTTTTACCTGTAGCTTTGCTTCCTGTACTCGGAGATTTTGGATTCGCTAATACTACTTTCTCAGATTCTGATTTTGCTCTTGTGGGGATTATCTTAGGAGCAATTAATAGTATTATTAACTAATAATATTTTACTATAAAGTATAAATTAAAGGAGGAATTACCAAAGTTTAGATAATTCCTCTTTTGTTATTTAACTAAAACTACTAGATTACTCTCAAAAAACTACATTTTGTTAAAATTTTATAAAATTACCTCTATTTAGTTATAAATTGTGTTTACAACTAACTGAAAAGTGTAGTATTATGTTGATATTATAAACAAGGAGAAGAAATATAAATGGCAAGAGCGCAAAAGATTACCAAAAGTAATTTGACACCATTATTAAAAGAAAAAGGTCATACCTTTAAAGAGCTAGCAGAGTATTTAGGTGTAAGCACCCAACAAGCTCAAAAATATGGCAATGGATCAAACGAATTATCTTTAAAATTACTTATGGAAACTTGTAAATTTTTAGATTGTTATCCAGAACAAATATATCCAGAAATAGAAATGTACGATAAAGGATTCCATGTTCCTAAAACAGGTGTATCAACTATTGAAGATAGTGAAAAAAATGTAACTATCAATAACAACACTACTAATATTTATAAATCTAACATTTTTGAAGATTTTTTTAGTAATGTTAGATTACTAGATGTTAATCAAAGAGGAGCATTACTTTTAAAAATAGCTGTTTTTATTATTGCTTTAGATTTAGCTTTGTATTTTGGATTCCGTACTTTTGGATTTAGTTATGCTCCTTTTATTGGTGGTAACGACCATTTAGGACAAATTATGTGGTCTTATATTATGTTTGCATGGCCTTTAGGTTTCATTCTGCCATTAGTTATAAAACATTGGTCGGTTTATATTATTACATTAAATGCAATTAATAGTATGTTAAGAAGGCTTCTTGATATTACTGGTATCACTGACTTCTCAGAATTATCTCCTAATAATGTATGGCTTATAAAAGCCCTTGTAGCTTTGGTTTTAACACTTGGCTATGCTTGGATTGTTAAAACCTATCTAAGAAAACCTACAAATACTAAAGCAAAAACTGCTTAAGTTTTAGACTACCCCCCTTTTTTAGATTTAAAAAGAGATAGTAATTTCTTACTATCTCTTTTTTTATAAAATAAATATTCTTATATATTTTAGCTACTTTTTGGGAACAACTGTTTTTACTGCAAATCCAACAATTGCTCCTATAATTATTTTACCTATATCATATACAAAACTCATATATCGCTCACTAAAGAAAGATAATAAAAGAACAAGTATAACTACAATATAAAAATCTAATAGTAAAATCTTCTATTACTATTGATTTGTTTATCCATTATTTTTAATCTTTTTTCTTCTAACTCAGAAAACTTATCTAATTTTTTATTTTCATAATCTACACGAGCTATTTCAAGAATATGATTATTTTCTACTTTTTTCTTTTCAATATCAACAATTTCCTAAGCAAGTTCATTTGTATTTTGAATATTATTCATTACAACTTCCTAATAATTCTAAAGGAAAATATTTAAGTTTTAACTTGATTTTATAAGATTCATATAAATTTTTAGAAGGTATTATCTCAGAAGATATTATATCCTCCTGCTTAATAACATTATCTATAGTTAGTTTTTTATACTCTTGCAATGATAAGGTAACTTCATTTGCATAAAAATCTACCATGTTGCATACCTCATTTATTTAAACATTTATACTATATTACTATAGTATACTTCATTTAGTCAATATTATATAAAATAAAAAGAATAAAATCATTTTTTTATATTTAATATAGCATATTTAATAAATAAAGTCAAAATATTTATTCACTTAAAGAATAAAACATTTGTTATAAAATAAAAGAGATAGTAATTTCGTACTATCTCTTTTTTAGCTTAAAAAATCAGTAAACTATTAATATATAGGAAACTTAGCACATAGATTTTTAACTCTTTGGCTAATATCTTTAGCAACTTCTTCTTTTAAAGTTCCTTCTTCTGGATTAATGTTTTTTAGCACCTCTACAATCAGTTCTACCACAAGAGTAGTTTCTTCTTTACCAAAGCCACGACTAGTAATCGCCGGAGTTCCTAAACGAATTCCTGAGGTTTTAGATGGTGGTAATTTATCAAAAGGTAATGAGTTTTTATTACAAGTAATATGTACACTATCTAAAATAGTTTCT
>JAIRQL010000012.1 GCA_031256515.1 Alphaproteobacteria bacterium | reverse complement strand
GAGATGAAAGTACAAGAAGTAAGTTAGTATTTAATTTTAAAGGTAAAACTCTTAGTAATTCATACTAAAAAATAAAAAAAAAGGCAGTAAAAATGTTTAATAAAGTTAAAGTAAAACCATTTAAAGATTTAGAGTTCAAAGAAAAGCTAGTTCTATTAAAAGAAGTAGTAGGGTTAGGTAGAAATGGCTATCCATTTTTTCTAAATAAACAAACAGATTTAATAGATAAAACTAATTTAGAAAATAGCAAAATCTTTTCTACAAAATTTACATTCAATGAGGCTTTTACCTATTTTAAGTTGATATTGGAGAATATCGGCTTAGATGAAGCATTATTAAATTGTTGGGGTAATAAAATATTTATAAGCGGTATTCCTATATCTAACATAGAGCAAAAAGATATATCAGTAAAAGACTTTAACAATCTTATTAATCTGTTAGCTAATCAATATGCGACAGTATGGAGCGAATATTATGAGGCAGAAGAGTACGATTATGTGCTATATGAAAATTTAATGCAACAACCTTTAGAAAATCTTGGTGATTATCTTTACCTTAAAGAACATGAAATAGAACATAGAAAAAATAAAGGCATCTAGGTAGTATTATGGCAACAAAAAAAATCGCAGAGGCTGGAATTGAAATTTTGCCGACAATTAGTGATGATAAAATTAAATCAGCGATAAAAAGAATAGATAAAATATCTGCAAATGTTAATTCTGAGTTTAATCGTATTTTGTTTTCTCGTGGTGGTATGGCAGGAGTATCAAGTAGTTTTATAGAGAAGATATTTGGAGAATTCTCATCACCTATAGAAAGTGTTATTAGTGTTTTTAGAACTCTTATTGGGGCAACTAAAGATCTTAATAATAAATTTAAGCAGATAGAAAATCAACTAACTGATGAGGTAGAAAAACAAAGAAAATCTTATACAATGATGGGAGGTGAGAGTAAACAAAGCCAAATCATGTATAATGTTTTATCTTCACAGAAGATTGATATAGCTGAAGTTTACCAAAATATTACTAAAGCTATGGCAGAAAGTAATTTACAAAATTTTAAGGATATGGATAAAAATCAAATTCTTATTAATATGGTCAATGAAGCCAGAAGTAAAGGAGCTATTGATGGTAAAAAGTTCTTAAAAAAAATAAATTTAGAAAGTTTAGAGAATTTTTTATATACCGATAAAAATTTGCAAGAAGCTATGAATGAGGTAGAAAAACAAGGTGGTAATGGTCTTATTAATAATAGCTTTAAAAATAACACCAAGCAAACTGATATATTATCTATCATGCAACAATTAGCATTGGCTAACCAAGAAAAATTATTTAGTGGTAAATCTCTACAAGAAAGAATAGAAGAAACCCAAATAAAGACTGGTAGTGATACTAAAATTTATAATACATTAGCAGAACAAATAGCAATTACTAACGGACACTTAGAGAAACTAAATAATAACTTATTAAATTTAGTGCTTGAGAAATTAGATAATCTGTTTAATGGTAAATTATCTAACCTTTTTGGGTTTAATAATGAAGATAAAAAAGATACTAAAATTCCAAAAACTATAACTGACTTTGTAGCAATACAGCAACAAATATATAAAAATTCAAATGAAATGCCAAAGTAAGGAGATAAAAAATGAAATTACTAGGAATAGATGTACTAAAAGGTTATGTAGGCTGTTTTGGGGCTAGAGTATTAGGGTTTGGAACTACAGCATTAGATGAATTTGGTAATGAAACCGGATTTGCTACCCAAAAAATCATAAGAGAGGGGAATGTTATACTTGATAACGATCATTTATACAATCCACTAGGAGCTTGGCAAGGAAAATTAATTATTCCTCTTGTTAGCAACTTTTGTTTTATGAGCCAAGAACCTATAGTTCGTAGAGATTGAAACGATAGCATAAAAACCCAAACCAGAAGTGTAGAGGTATCTTTTAAAATATCTTCTAAAATATCGTTATCAGCATTATACGAGTATATGGGAATAAGCTCTAATCTGTTAGAGAATGAACTTAATAATATTATTATAGGTCAATCTTCAGGAGAATCAGCAGACAATCCATTTTTGTTAATTGTAGCAACTATGCTAAACCAAAGGCAAAGAACTCCTACCACATTTATAAATGTGGGTGATATGTATTATGCTTGGCAGGTAGTAACTCCTAATATAATTGAAAGTGATTTATTCCTGCAAAACTATAGCATAAATTATCAAACAAGTGAGATACGATTATCCCTAACCTCTTATGTTAATCCAAGTATTAGAGGTCAAGCCGATCCTATAATCCAGCAAAGTTTAGTAGCGGGAGGAGGAATAGCTTAAATGTATAATTATTTTTATATTAAAAACAATCAAAATAAGTTGCTTAATACTAATGAAAACAAGTATTACAAAATAGGCGATACCATAGCAGGTTTTCCTATTACCGTAAGTGGTGATAGTAGTTGTATTAATATACTGAATGGTTTTACAAGAAACTATATTAGTAATCTATTATTACCACAACCTCCGCGCCAACATAAACCAAGATTAATTCTAGATGGCTTATTATTTAGCGGTTTAGTGCAAGTTTATAATCACGATTTAATCAATGTAGGAGGTTCTACTTATAAATTAGAAGAAGAATTTTTAATAGTATATAACACCGATAATCAATCTACTTTACTTGATTTTCGGTACATTAAGGAGGTTGCATAATGAAAATATATAAAACAACACCAGATAATATTACAAATATATTTACATTTCAAAAAAATATTAAAAATGAGGGGTTTTTAGCTACCGATAAAGAATTTAATATCTTTTTCAGTAATTATACTCACATATTTGAAAACACTTTAGATGAAATGGATGTGTTTTTAAGTAATATAGATAAACTGATAACTAAATTTGGTGAGCTTATAGATAAAGTTAGTAGTGGAGTGTTGGCTAGTAATAGTGGAGGACCAATAGTAAGCCCAACCTTTGTTGCCGATTTAACTACCATAAAAACAGATTTAACTAGCATACAGCAAGATATAGCCAGCAATAAATCTAATTTATCTACCATAAAAAAAGAGGAGCTTTAATCATGCTTGATATATTAAACTACGATGAGGTTAATAATAAATACATAATGACCCCAAATTACAATGAAAATAAATATCTACTCCAAACAAGTAGTAATAACAGATATTTTTATGGTTTGCATGAAAATTACATAAATTTAAAGCAAGAAATTAAAACTATGATAAAAAATCAAAGCACCTTGCTAAATTTTAATTTGTTTTTATTAGATACTTTATTAGTTCATGGTTTTAGGCACGAGAGCTTATTTGTTTCTCCTAAAATTGATGAAAGAGGCTTTATTCAAATTTATATAAAATTTAACAATAAAGATTTTACAGGAGCTTAATCATGCAATACACATGGAATAATAGCCATATCCAAGCGAATATTATTTATTTTAGATTTACCAATAATAGTAAAAACTGGATATTTAGCACACTAAACGGTGATGTAGCACTAATTGATACAACTAGTAGTTTCCATAAAACATATTTTATGAACTATAACAGTGATACCAAATTGTTAGAGTTAGAAACTCCAACATTTAAAGCCACAGCCGATATATTTAAAAAAACAATAAACATAGAGAGTAAAAATAATGCTTAAAGAAATAGATTTAATAATTAACGATTTAGCTACAGATTACGATACAGTAGAAGACAGATACTTCCAAGCCTTTAAACAAGCTCATGGAGGCTTAAATATGACAATAGAAGAATTTAGAGGTTCTAATCTCTATAACATATTCAACTCTTGTATTTTAATGGATATGACTAACAATAAATTCCTAACTAATTTTATTCCAGAAGTTGTTAATAATTCTGTGGTACAAAATGAAATTAATGAGACAAAATATTCTGGAAATACTGCATATTATCTAAGGCAACAAATTAGAAAACTCAATAATGTAAAAGAGGTACAAGTTATTGATGTTAATAGCGATAGTGTAGGCACCCCAAAAGGCAATGTTAGGATATTTATAAAAACTAACGATGATACACAAAGTCTTAATCCAATAGAGGTAGGAGAAATTATCTATAATAATCTTAACGAGGGAGTAGTTAGCTTGGGCGATACAGTCATAGATATTAATAGAGATGGCTTTATTAAAAATATTCAATATAGCTATGCAAACAATAGTCCTATAGTTTTAAATGTAGTAGCTAGTCCTAATAATTCTTGGAATGGCGATTTATTTACTAACACCCAATTAGTAGCTTTAATTTTAGAGCAATGGAATAACTACTACACAATGCAAAAAGAAATTCAACCACAGGTATTTTTAAGAAATTTAGAAATGCTTGCTAATGTGAGTTTTAGCTTAAAATATAAAGATACCTTTTATACTCAAGATTTTTCTGTAGATAATGGCGATTATTTAACTCTATCTTTAGAAGATATTAGCTTGCAAATAGGGTAGTAATCATGATGAAATTAGATTACAACTTACCGCTAGAATTTGGAGATTATTTAGATAAATTAAAAATGTCTATGATAATGGCAAAAGATTTTAGATTAAGTCCATTTTATACAAAAAATACAACCATACTTTCTAAGATATTGTTTTTAGCTTGGCAAAAAGGGTTGGTTAGTAATGAGTTGCTAGATATTTTAGATTATATCCCAACCAATGAAAAGGTTTTAGAACTTGTTTATGAATATAAAGGTGTTGCTAGTAGACCTATCATGATTAAGGCTTTAAGCATTGTTTACAATTTAAAAAATATAGAGACACTCCCTAATGAAGTAAGGGTAACTTTGCAGACAGATAAAGTAGAAGAACAAGAGATAGTACAATCTCAAGATATGTTGCAAATAGTATATAAGGAAAACGGATTAACAAGCATGCAAGTAGGTAATGTGGCAGAACAAACGGTATTATCTTTTATTAAGCTGTTCTTACCTGCTGGGGTATTGTTGTCGTTTAATTATGAATTTGGTGGTAGTGATTAAGCAGTTAATAAGCATTAAAAAATTAAAATTTAAAAAAGGAATTATAAAAATGTAATTTTAAAGATATAGATTTAAAAAAAATAGAAAATGATTATAATAAAAGGAGTAAAAAGATGGAAGAAATTAATAAAGAAATAAAAGAAGAAGTAAAAATAGTAAAACCTAACCCAAATGATTTAAGAGTAGATAGACCAAGAACAGAAAATGATACAACATTTACTTATATAGAAAATCAAGGAATAGGATATAAAACAAGTATAAGTGAAATAGCAAAGTTTTTGCTTAAGGATTATATGGGAGAAGTACTTTCATATCCAGCAGGTGATAGTGTGGTAGAAGAAATAAATGTAGATGGTGTTATTATAGTAGTAGCAAATGGTAGAGAAATAGCACTTGGTACATATCCACTGTATGAAGAATATAAAAATATTACTACAGCTACTTATAATTTGCCTAATTATTTAGAAAAGCCTAATATTATTTCTAACTTTCCTGATAGTGGAAAATTACCTGGTGATACTATTGATTGGCAAGTGCCTAGTCATAGTCATTTTTTTAATAATCCTTTTAATTTTGATGTAATTTATTCAAAACAAGAAGATAGCTTTAGAGCTGAACGTCCGTATACAGATAATGAACCTACTCTTAACAGGTTTCCTCATGAAAATACTATTGAGGCTGTAGATATAAAGAATATTACATTTAATAATATAGAATCTTATAGAGAAGAAGAAGAGCAAGATTTTCAGCCAGAGCTAATCCCCCTAACTCCCTACATAGTAGTAGATTATAGAGGATAAGGAGAAATAAAATGCCAAGAATAATAGATTTAATAACTAAAACACCAAGTAAAGAAGATTATGTTTTAATAGGAAACGGTTCAAGAACCCTTAACGATGTAGCTAAATTACTAAGCCCCCATCCAGAGTTTCAAATAGTGCATTTAGCAAAAGAAGAAAAAGTAATAAGAAACGACCCATTTGTGTATATTTTACTAGATGGCACAGACTATAGAAACACAGAATATGCAAAAATCCATAATTATTTTAAAGAGATTGTTTCTGTGGCTATGCCTAGCAATCATCCAGATGCTTGGGGTAACCCTGTAGAAAGACTACCTGGTCGTTTTTTTGTTGATTACAATAGAAAGTATGATCCAAATCCAGATGGTACAAGAGAGCTAGGTGAAGATGAGCCTTTTACTCAACCTGCACCAGATTATAATTTCCTAATAGCAAGGGCAAATTATCTTCATCCTGCTTATACAATTGGATACATTGAGAGCAGTAATGATGATAATACTGTTAATGTATTTAGACTAGCTGAAGATAAAACATATACATTATCTACTATTGCAGGATTAGACTTAAGCAATGCTGTTGGGCTTGGATTTAGAGTTAATTGGGCTGGCGAAATATCGGTCATTGAAGAAAATGCAAGTTTAGGAGGAGTTGGAGTAATTCAGCAAATTAACAGTGATGGCACCGTTGATGTTGCATTTAAAGCATTTACTTCAACTTCACTTGATGTTATTGCGAAAATAGGTGAACCAACCTTTCAACCTGGTGATATTCCTAACCTTACAGACCAGCCTTATATGTTGAAACTAAATAATGATGTGGTAGGAGTTAAGGAAATGGGAGAATTAAAAGAACATATTCATTATGTAGATACAGGGGTAGCATGGAATAATGAAACATTTGAGCAAATTGTTTACGAAGCAGAGTCAATCAGACTAAGTCTAAGCACGGATGAGTATATAACAACACCTTTAAGTGATGGTTCATTTCAAGTTAATAAAGAATCTTTTTCTTTTCAAATTGATGATATTAATCATGAAGGACCAAATTATATAATCCCCTCAAGTAAAATAATAAATTTTTACTGCAAAATGAAATTAGACTAAAAAAAAGAGAATATAAATGCAAGCAAGAAATTTTCCGCAGGCAACAAGCCTAGCTATAAATACAGAAGAAACTTTTATTACAGATGATGGTACAGATACTAAAAAAAATGAAGTTGATAAAATATTGAATATTTATAATTTTATGATAGGCTCTTGTGTAGTACTAAACGAAACTGATGATACTGTTTACGACGAGAATGAGTTTAGGGAAATCACTTATTTGAGAGTTAATACAAAAGTTAAGGATCCAAAGGTTATAGCTATAAAAGTACAAATGTTAGGTCGTTCAGAAGAGATAGGAACCGCTGGTCTTTATTTTCTTAGGCTATCTGATGGATATATTTCTTACTCAAGCTCTGGTAAAACTACATCATTTATGGCGGATCCATTGCTTTATGAAAACGACAGAACTAAAGACTCAGTTTTTATAAATGTCTTAGAGATAAATAAAACCGACAAAACAGCAATATTTAATTTAGATGTTCCTGAATTTTTTGATCAACTAGCTACATATAGAAGCTCCACATTACTAGCGACTATACTGGATGGAGACTATGGAGATTTTCTTTTTACTCCAATTGAGACAGCCCTCTATCTTTACAACGAAAATAGATATAAAGAGGGGGCGACAGGTATATTAAGTAATGCAACTGTAGATCAAGAAACAGGGAAACCTGTGTCAGCAGATGTTAATATTAAGCAAAATATTACTTTAGAAGATATTTCTTTTGGTGAAAAAATTTATGAAACTTTTCCAGCGGGAGGTCTTTATATTGAAACATTAGATAATTATCCTAAATTAAAAGCGAGATTTCTTGAGCATAACATTAAAAAAAAAAAAAAAACATTAGAAACTAAAGATTTTTATTTAGGTTATTCAAATATCTATAGAGATTCATTTTACGAAGAGGAAGAACATTCGCACAAAGTTAAAACAGTTTTTAGAGATGATGTTTTTTGGAATTCTGTAAACAACATAATTTTAAGGGATAAAGGTAAATACTATCCTTTCACCATTGCCCCAGTGAATTCGTCTGACTCTGGTATTCCCCACATTTCATTTTGGTTGAAATTTGGTGAATCTGAGGCTACATCTATTAAAAAAGACGAAACGACAGTCTGTCCTAGTTATCACTCAAATCTCTATATAATTGCTAAAGTGGAGTTTAAGTAAAATGAAAAAAATACTTTTAGGTTTGTTTTTAGTATTTTTACCTAATTCAGTTTACTCTTTAGAGCAAATTATAAGCATAGGAGGTGGAATTCAATATTCTAGGGCAGAATTAAATCGCTCTTATTATTATGAGTATAAGAATACTGATTTAAATGCTAATAAAAGCTGTAGTACTATTTTCAGATATTTTGATACTAATACATCTTCTTCACTGGATGGAAACAATATAAATATAGAATATCAGGTCAGACTCAATGTTCTTTCTTTGGGAGTAGGGTATAGTTATAGCAAAACAAATATATCTATGAGATACGATGGAGTAGAAACATCAGGGAATTCTTATCTAGCAGGTAATGAATGGAAGCCTTGTTCTAGTGATTCGTCTTTTGGAGGTAATGCAGAAATTAGCTATATAAGCAATAATCCATATTTTTTAATCACATTTACAGCTTATGAAAATAGATATTTGGCTTTGAGATTAGGTTCAACACTTGGAGTAGATATTGTTAGAGCAGGGGGCAATAATTATACAAACCTCAATGCTTCATTGCTTGCCGATGGGGAGATTAATATTACTAAAAAATTCCTTATTTTTAGTAGAGCATCTTTAGTTGGAGTGAAAAAAAATGTGGTAGTCTCCTATCCAGAATTGCAAATAGATAGCTCGTATCTTGATACAAAAATACATTACAACCAACTAAAAATAACCCCAATGAAAGATTTGTTAAAACTCAACTTTGGTATAAGATACAAATTATAGCATATAACAGCACAATCTAAAAAAAAGAGGTAGTTTGCAATAGTATGTTAGAATAACAACATACATTATTTTGTTAATACAAAAAAGGATAAATTATATATGAAATATTGTTTAAGACTATTATTAATTTTAGGTACAGTTTTATTGTCTTTAAATGCCTATTCATTTGACCAAGTTGTAAGCATCAGTGGAGGTATAAGTAATACTCAAAGAGACCAGACTCATAATCAGGTAAATACAAGTTATTTACCTGGTGTAAGCTATCAAGATTGTAAAATTGATAATTTGAGACTTAAAGCATATACTACTAGTTCAAGTTGCTACTATTCTAAGAGTAATAATACAAGTGCCATAGGTTACAATTTTGATTTAGAGCATCAGCTAAGATGGAATTTAATAAGTGTAGGAACTGGACTTAATGTTAATCAAACTAATGTTTCTATTGATGGTTATGAACCTGCTAAATATACAACTTATATTCCCTATTTATCAGGGTCATTAAAGGTATATGAAATAAAAAGTTTTGCTTTAAGAGTAGGAGCTACAGTAGGAGTTGATTATACTATAGTTAAAGAAGAATGCAAAGATTCATATTTTAGGTTTCATAATTCTATTTTTATTGATGGAGAATATGCTATTAGTAGTAAATTTATTACATTTTCTAGAGCTGGTTTTTCTGTAGTTGGAGATAAACCTATAAAATGTGATACTACTACATTAATTAAAGAGCCTGATGTAAATTTAGGATATAATGTTGCAGAAAATTACACAGAAAGCTATTTAAGACAACAATTTAAAGTAAATTTCGGTATAAGATACAAAATATAGAATTTAAGTAGATCATATTATGAAAAAAATATTATTAATTTTAGGTACAGTTTTATTATCTTTTAGCTCCTATGCTGTGGAGCAATATATTAGCATTGGTGGTGGGTTTGAAAATTACCCATCAAAAACACTCCATAAGATTGATTACTCTTTTTCTTATAAGAGTGAACCTAAAGAAATGACTTGGGTGTTTAATACAAGTAGAAATAATACAATACCAAAATTTGATGTAGAATATTCTTTAAATTTTGCAAAGTATTTTTTGGTAGGAGTTGGTTATAATTATAGACCTTTTGATGAAATCAAAGATGAATCTAGTAGTAGTAAATATTATCTAAAAAATAATTTTTATATTCTAACAGCACTAAGAATATACCAAGATGAAGAAATCAATTTAAATGTTGGAGTAGAAAGCAAAATAAAAGAATTAGCTAATTATAACTTAATATCTAGTGTAGATATTAAAATTAATAAAAAATACCTAATGTATGCAAAAATTTCCTTTTCCTTAGAGGATTTTGTTGAGGCAAAAGGAATATCTAACAATACAAATGCATTGTTAGACTACCTATCGTATAATGGTTATAATCCAGAAAATATATCTGACCTTAAAGTTACATCTAATACTGCAACAATGAGATTAAAAGATTCGGTTGGTGTGTCTTTTGGTATAAGATACAAATTATAGCATATAACAGCACAATCTAAAAAAAGAGGTAGTTTCTTTTATTACTACCTCTTTAAGTTAAAAAAATTGCCGCCTTTAAATTGTTTTTTTATTTAATTTCCATTATATATTAACATATTTAATCTAAAGTTCATAGATTAAATAAATCTTGATGAAATTCTTAATTGATAAATGGTCTTGCTTAACAAAAAATTAGTAATTACAATATATATTGTAGCTTTCAACTACATAATATATTATGTTGGGGTGTCTTGAATAAAACACCTTTTAGTTAATATTGAGTGGTTATAATTTTAGTTATCAGATTAAATATGTTTAAAAAGTAAGTCTATGGAAATCCTCATGACCCTATTAACAAACTAAATATGATTAAATTTTATATCTAATACCAATTTTTAGGTCATAGTTATTTGCATTGGGTACTACATTTATAGAATTTAAATCTCCAAGTTCTACAACATCGTATTTTGATAAAATGTTTGTATTATAATCAACATTTTTTGTAAAACTCCCTCTATCATTAGGATAGTATAAAAATCTTGAAAATAGCATAATTTTATTGCTAAGATTTATTTCTAAATCAGCCAGAGGCGAGAATGTTACATTAGTTGAATTTTGATTATCAAATTTGTTTAAATCTACTCCAAGTTGAACTCCTAAGCTCACAGATATATATTTATTTTTATAAGGAGATATTGTAGCTACAGCATATATATTGTTGCTGTTATATATGTAGCTTTCTGAATCTTCATTGAAAGAAATATTGTTGATTTTGTTATTTTGGAATCCAAATCCTAAGGCAAACATTTTATCAAATCTAGCTTGGTACTCTAGACCTAGAGTATATCCGTTATTTGAAACCTTTGTGCTATCTACAAAAAATTCTGAAATATTAGGTTTACTTGGGTCTGGATTTTTAATAGTTGCATTTTGAGTATGCGACATTGTTGATTTATATGATCCATAATACCCACTAACTCCAATAACATTATCTATTTCAATTGCATATGTATTAAAAGATAATAGTACTAATGCTATTATTAATAGTAATTTTTTCATATAACATATCCTTAGTTTTTCTTTCCATTAGAAGAGTATGATATTTAATTAAAAAGTACAACTAGAATTTAAATTTAAGATGTAAATTCTAAATTTAAAAATAACACCTAAAGAAAATAGGTAGTAATAAAAACTACCTCCTTACGGAGGAAGAATATTCCTGCGGTTTTAAGTTGCTGTAAAGGGATTCTTTTGTTTTGTATTTCAAATTTGTCTTGTTTTTTAAAGTTATAAGTGGTAATTATTTAATAAAAATAGGAGATAAAGTTAGTGAAAAGAATAGCATTGATTATTACAATAGTATTATTTTCTTTAAACACACAGGCATTTGAGCAGGTGATAGGCATTAGTGGTGGGATAAGTTCTTCTAAGTCGTCTACTAATCATTTTTTAACTGCTGAGTATGATAATAGATGCTATCAACAAGCAACCGATCCTACATGCGATAATATAGACCATAGTATTAATACAACCGACAAAAGAATACAAAAAACTTTCTCTAATATTTCCGATAATGTAGGTAGAGGTAACGGCTATAATTTTAATATAGAATATCAAGCAAGATTAGATTTAACTAATCGTCCTAATTTTATTACTTTGGGATTAGGGTTTGAAAATTCTAAAAGAACCATTAAGCCAAACTATCAAAATTTAGATGATATAAGCTATGATACTAATAGTCCGTACTTAATTGCCATGCTGACTTTATTTCAACAAAAATCTTTTTCTTTTAAAGCAGGATTTACCTTAGGTCAAGAGTTTGTAAAAATAGATTCTAATGAAAAAGATACTAGCCAAGCAATAAATCTAATTGCCGATTTTGAATATGCAGTAAGCAAGCATATTTTATTATTTACAAGAGGTTCAGCTCAGCTTAACAAGGGAGAAAAAATAATTCGTGATACCGATTTAAGAGTTGGTAATCTTTATTGTGGAACAACAGGTAATCCTCCTTGTAAAGCTGGTTCAAGCCCTAATGAAAATATAGATATTTTATCAAACCAAATAGAAATTAGCCCAACCGATAGCCAATATAAACTAAACTTTGGTGTAAGATATAGAATATAAGTTAAGAATCACTTTACAGCAACTTAAAACCGCAGGAATCTTTTTTCCTCCGTAAGGAGGTAAAACTTGGTTCTATTGAGCAAAGCGAAATAAAATTGATGTATTATATATTTATAATAAGTAGGCAATTAAAATATCCTTAAAAAGGCGGCAACAAAAACATTAAAGTAGTTATAGGCATAGTTTATAACTACTTTTTTATATTTTATTTCCTTAAAGTTCTACCAGCCATCTTTAAACATAGTATAAAGTAGTATTATATTTAATGTTGAAACAAAAACACCACAAGAAATTAGCAAAATATTAGTTAGTAGACTATTAGCATCTTTTCCCATAACTTTTTTAGAAGAAGTTAAATATATTTGCAAGCCAATTGTAAAAGGAAGTTGCATGCTAAGAAACATCTGGGAGTATATTAATCCTTGTAGTGGATTTTCTATAAATAAAATAACAATACAAGAGGCTACTAAGGTGATAAATATTCCTAGTTTGGTATAGATACTTTTTTCATTGTATTCTTTTTTAAAAATTGCTGAAAATATAATTCCACCAGAAATTCCTGCCGTGATTGATGAGGCAAATCCAGCACATAACAGCGATACCGCAAAAATTAAAGCTGCCTTATTACCAAGAATTGGCTTAAGAAGATCAGAGGCTTGTGATAATTCACTCACCTGAATATTATTTTTAAAAAAAACTTCAGCAGCCAAAATAATAATTATACAATTAATTGCCCAACCTAAAATCATAGAGAAAAGAGTATCTAAAAATTCGTACTTTAATAGCTTGTTTTTTAGCTCAGGTTGTTTATTGAACCAATCTTTAGTTTGGATTATCTCAGAGTGTAAAAATAAATTATGAGGCATAACCACTGCCCCTAATATACTAACAATAATTAATATAGAACCTTCGGGAATAGAAATAACTACTGAAGATTTTGCTACAGCAAGCCACTCTATATTTATTAAGGTTGTTTCATAAAAAAAACAAAATCCAATAATGGAAACAAAACTTATAATAAATTTTTCTAATTTTTGATAGTTAGTAAAAAAAGTAATAAAACATACAGATATTAACATTACCAGTACTCCTAACTGTAAAGGAATACTTAAAAGCATATTTAAGGCTATAGCTCCGCCGAGTATTTCAGCAAGGCTTGTAGATATAGATGCCATTAAAGCGGTAATTAAAAGAGGCTGGGAGTATCGTGGTTTAATATGTAAAAAGGCATTTTCGGCTAAACAATGTCCGGTTGCAATACCTAGATGTGCTACATTGTGCTGTAGCAAAATTAACATTAAAGTAGAAACACTAACTACCCATAACAATGAATAACCAAAAAAAGAACCAGCCGCTAAATTTGATGCCCAATTACCAGGGTCAATAAAACCGACTGTAACTAAAATACCCGGTCCTATATATTTAAAAAATGTATATTCTCTAATTTTTTTACTCAAAACACCTCTTTATTTCTTATAAAGTATGAGTAAAACTTTTTAAGTTAATTCTTCCAATTACTTTAGCAACTATGGTAAAAGAAGTATTTTCATTAGATAAATCAATCTCAATAGGGTCATACTCTGGATTTTGTGAAATTAACTTTACAAGATTTTTATCTTTAAATTGTATTTTTTTAATTAAGTAATCAGAATTATAACAAACAATATAAATTCCTTGATAGGTAGAAGCATTATCAAATTTTTTAGCAAATACAATATCACCTTCTTGAATTAAAGGTTCCATTGAATCTCCCTTAACTTTTAATGAAAACATATCGTCAAAGTTTTCAATTAAAAATTCATTCTTAAGCCAATTACTATCAAAATTTAAATAATCAGGAGTTTCATCAAGAGAGCTTAAACCATGCCCAGCAGAAACTTCAGAATAGTAAAAAGGAATTTTTGCCATATTACTATCTACAGGTTGTGCAGAAGAGCCATTTTTCCTATATAACAAAGGTAAATCAATATCTAAAATTGTAGACATCTTATGTAGTACATGAAAACTAGGTGAGGCGGTTTCGCTAATGTATCTTGATACTGTAGCCTGAGTAACCCCAATAGCATTAGCAAAATCTATCTGATTTTTAAATTTTTTCTTGATAGCTTGCTCAAGAACTTCTCCAAAACCATAGCTTTCATTTTTTATATTTTTTCTTTTCATAATAATCCTTTAAAGAAAACTCTTGACTTTTAGTAAGAATATTCTTATAATGTATTCATAGTATTGTATACTAAAATGTTAGTAAAAATAATTTAGTCAGTCAAGTAAAAAGCATGAGATAAGTTTATTTATATAATGAATTGATAATAAATTTATACTCTACAGTTAAAAAAGGAGATATAAAAAGTATGGTTAGCTTTAAAGAAGCAATTGAAAAGGCATATTTATTAGAAAAAATAGTTTGTTGTAAAAATAATGGTATTTATAAATATGTAGTTTGTAAAAATAAATATAAAATTCCTAAAAAGGTTTTTCATTCGGAGATTGCTAATAAGTTATTTGAAAGTATTTGATTAAAAAATAAATACTATGATCTAGTATCGCAAGAGTTAGCTAATAATATGTTTGTATGCAGTAGTACCTTATCGGTAGTTATTACTAATAATATGATTAAGAGCATAATAGAGCAATTATTAGGAAAAAAAGTAGATACTGATGAAAATCTTATCAATGTTTTAAATGAATTATGTAAGATCGGGCTTGAAAAAAGTATTGTTTGCTTACTTAAAAATAAACAAAAAGAATATTGTATAGAAATGGTAAATAATAGACCAGAAGTATCAAAATATTTACATTTTTGGCTAGCAAAGATATATTTATAAAAAGTTTTCTTGATTTTATATTTTTTATATGTTAAATAATGATATATATTGTATATTATTATATATACAATAATTTTAAACTAAATACTGAGGAGACAGCAATGTTACCGGAAAAAAGAAGACAAGAAATTGTAAGGTTAAATAAAGAAAAACAAGGTATCAGTATTAAAGAACTAGCCGATTTCTTTAAAGTTTCTAATATGACAGTATTAAGAGATATTAAATTATTAGAAAAACAAGGTAAACTAGAAATAGTTAGAGGTGGGGTAATTCCTATTGGTTCTGATGTTGATGGTTCTTCTTTATCTTCAAATATTTATGATAAAAAAAGACAAACTGCTTTATCTGAAAAACAGCAGATAGGTAAATATTGTGCCGAACATCTTATTAAAGAAGGAAGCATTATTGCTTTAGAAGGTGGTTCAACAGCTGGTTCTATCATTAAATTTTTAAGTAATAAACAAAAAATTACAATTATGACTAATGGCTTATTTGTAATTAAAGAGGCTTCTGAAAAGCTAGATGCTACCTGTAGAATAATTGGTAGTGGTGGCTTGTTAGAAAGACCTTATTTGATGTTTTTAGGTCCTGATGTGGAACAATTTTTTAGCTCAAAACATACGGATATAGCTTTTGTTAGTTGTGTTGGTTTTGATTATAATGTTGGACCAATGGATTCAGATCCCCTAGATATTCAGGCTAAAATTGCAATATTTAAAAATGCTGAAAGAAAGGTTTTAGTAATAGATAAAAGTAAGTTCAATGTTAAATCTGTTTTAAAATCTGTGGCTATTGAAAATGTTACAGATATTGTAACTAACTCTTCTGTAGACCCTGAGGTTTTAGAAAACTTAAAGAAATTTAAACATATCACAGTTCATTTAGCTTAAGTAAAGTTTTATTGTTATATTCTCTATATTTTGATTACTTATGTAGATTTAAAGATTTTTATCTATCCTAATAAGATTAAGTATTAAAATCCTTTAATAAAAAAAATTGAGTTATATTTTATAACTTATATAGTTGTCTATGTATAACTTATTAATAAAGATACTCCTTAATGAGGTATCTTTATTAATAAAGTTTATCTAGAAAGATTTTATTTTTTTAAGCTAATTAAGATATTTTTAAAGGTGTTAATTTTTGGTTCAACACTGCTTAAGTCTAAAAATTCTTTTTCAGCATTATGCCAATAACCACCAACAGGACCTAAGCCATCAATGGTAGGAGTTCCTAAATATGAAGTAAAATTACCATCAGACCCACCACCGCTAGAAATAATATTTAGTTTATTGCCAGCTTTAGTTGCAGATTCTAAAACTAAGTCTTCTAACCATTTAGAGCTTTCATCATTATTCATAGGAGGCTTGAATGAAAGTTGTTCTAATTCAATCTCTATTCCTTTAAGAGTAGGTTTACTAATAAAATCATTGATTTTTTCCATCATTACTTTTTGAGAATCCATATCAAAGTATCTGATTTCAAAATCTAATTCAGCTATATCTGGTACAACATTTCCAGCTTCGCCACCTTTGGCAATCCCTACATTGGTAGTAGTTTGCATTTTCTCATTGTTAAATTCTTCTAATTTTAAAATGAAATTTGCCATTTCAATAACTGCTGAAAGACCTAAATTAGGAGTAGAAGCATGAGCTGGCTTTCCTTTAAATTTCACATGAAATCTTGAGATACCTTTTCTTTTGGTAACAATGCTATCAGGATTACCTGCAGATTCCATAATTAAAGCTGACCGAGCTTTTTTAATATAATCACTCATGTAATCTTGCGAATAAATAGAGCTAATTTCTTCATCAGGATTACAAATAAAACATAAAGATAAATTATCTAAAACATTTTTATCTAAAGCATATATGGTATGTAAGGCAGTTAAAATTCCCGATTTCATATCAATACTACCTAAGCCAAAAATATTATTACCCTCAACTCTCATAGGATGTTTTGCTACAAGTCCTTCGGCATATACTGTATCCATATGTCCGATGATTACAGCATCAAAGGTAGTAGCATTTTCTTTATTAGTAGCAATTAATAAAGGACCAACTTTATCGGATATTTTTATTTGCTTAGTGGTAAAGCCAACTTCTTTAAAGTATCCTTCTAAGATATTAGCAATTTTGGTAACTCCACTTGGTGTATAAGTACCGCAATCAATACTAATTAGTTCTTTTAATTGTTGTAGAAATTTGTCTTGATTAAACATAGGATTCTCCTAAATTAATAAAAATTAAATTATTTTGTTGATTCTGTAATTAATATTAATTATATTCTATTGTAGATAAATAAGTAATATTTTTTTGTGTATATTATTATGTTTATTATAAATACTATATTAAGCAAATAATATAAGGGGAAAGGAAAATAGATGTTAGCAGTAATTAAACTAGCTGGTACACAGTATATGGTTAAAAAAAATGATGTAATTAAGGTTAATAAACTTAATTCATCTGTAGGTGAAGAATTTGAAATAAAAGATGTCCTATCTCTTGTAGATGGTGCTGATGTAAAATTAGGTACACCTACCCTTGAAAATGTTGTGGTTAGAGCTAAAATTATAGAACAAGGTAGAGATAAAAAAGTTATTGTTTTCAAAAAAAGAAGAAGAAAACATCACAAAAGAAAAAATGGTCATAGACAATATATCTCTATGGTTGAAATTATTGATATTAAGTAAAAAATAAGGATAAACGGAAATGGCACATAAGAAAGCTGGTGGTAGTTCTCGTAACGGACGTGATTCAGAAGGTCGTAGACTAGGTGTTAAAAAATTTGGTGGCGAACAAGTAATTGTTGGCAACATTATAGTTAGACAAAGAGGTACTAAATTTCATGCTGGTAAAAATGTAGGCATGGGTAGAGACCATACTCTTTTTGCTTTAGAAAATGGTAATGTAGCTTTTTCTAAATTAAAAGGTAGAAGTGTAGTTAGCATTATTCCTATTGTTTAATTTTATATTTATTGTACTAATATTTAATAAATCACTATAAATTGCTTGTTTAAACTAAGTTGTAATTAGTTTAAGTGGGAAGTTTATAGTGATTTGTTTTTTCTTAATTTAAAAATAATTGATAACCTCAAATCTTCACAGTAATAATAAGAAAGAATAGAGGTATTTGGAGAACAAATGAGATTTATTGATTCCGCAAAAATCTATATTAAAGCCGGAAATGGAGGCAAAGGCTGTATTTCTTTTCGTAGAGAAAAATTTATTGAATTTGGCGGACCTGACGGTGGAGATGGTGGTAATGGTGCTAATGTTTATTTTAAAGCCGTAGGTAATCTTAATACTCTTATAGATTTTCGTTATAGACAACACTTTAAAGCTCCTAATGGTAGAGGTGGAGCAGGTCGGAATCGTTATGGTGAAAAGGGTGAAGACTTAATCATTGAAGTTCCAATTGGCACAGTG
The DNA here is from genome assembly GCA_031256515.1 of Alphaproteobacteria bacterium. Taxonomy (GTDB): domain Bacteria; phylum Pseudomonadota; class Alphaproteobacteria; order WRAU01; family Hepatincolaceae; genus WRAU01. The sequence continues at coordinate 1,559 of JAIRQL010000012.1, read as the reverse complement.
ATTATGGATGAGTTCAAAGAAAATATTATTGTTGATATGGCAGAAGAAGGGCAAATTTTTAAAATTGCTCAGGCTGGTATTGGCGGTAAAGGAAATGCTCATTTTAAAAGTTCTACTAATAGAGCTCCTCGTATGGCACAACCTGGCACTGAAGGTGAAGAACTATGGGTATGGCTAGAGTTAGAAATTTTAGCTGATATTGGTTTAATTGGCTTACCAAATGCAGGAAAATCAACCCTTATTAGCACAATAACTAATGCTAAATCTAAAGCCGCTAATTATGCTTTTACAACTTTAAAACCTAGCTTAGGAGTTCTTGTTTATAAAGAAAAACAAATTGTTATTGCTGATTTGCCAGGGCTTATAGAAGGAGCTTCAGAAGGTATTGGCTTAGGTGCAAGATTTTTATCTCATGTTAAAAGATGTAAGGCTTTTATTCATATTATTGATGTAGAAAAAGATGTGGTAGAATCTTACAATATAATTAGAAAAGAAATTGCTAATTACGATAAAGAGAATAATAATAGTATCTTAGAAAAACCTCAAATTATTGTCTTAAATAAAATTGATTTAATTGATGAAGATGAACTTCATGAGAAGATTAATGAACTAGAGCAAATTACTAAAAGCCCAATAATTACCATATCTGCTTTGGAAAAAGAGGGCTTGAAAGATTTATTTTATGCCATTGAAGATGTTTTTGATGATCTTAAACCAAAAAGTGATATTGCAAAACCAGAATGGAATCCACTGAATAAATAAAAAAATATTCAGCATAATTTGTTGCTATGTAAGTTTTGCTTGACTTTCTACCCCTCACTTATACTTATGATAAATATAAATAGGAGCATTTATTTTATTATGAGTAGAATCTTTCTTAGTATTTTTTTTCTTATTTTAAGTTTTAATTTAATGGCTGAAGATATTAATTATCAAGAAGTACGAGGTAGAATTATTTATAATCAAGATACTTCCAGCAAAACATTATCCCCAGAAACATCTTCTACTTACAATCTTAAACAAAATGCCCTTTATGTAGGATTTGGTATATCTAGTAGTCAAATTCAAATGGCTGGTAAATCAGGAGATAATCCTTATAGTGCTTATGAAGATATTGAAGATTTTAATGCTATAGCTAATTTTAACATTGCTTTATTAAGACGAATAAATAATACAAATTTTTCTTTAGGGTTTGATTTTAATTATTTTATAAATGATCAGTATAGTGAAAATAGTTATTATCAAAATGGAACTACTCAATCCGCTAATAAAATTGAAGTTATCTATAGTATCTATATGTTTTAATTATTTAACCTCAACAAGAGAAGGGGTTTGAGTAAAAAGAATAAAACCTCTAATCTGATGATTCTTATAAATATTTGCAAGAAGTTTCTTATAAAGATTTAGCTGTCTTTGGTAAGCAGGTGGAATCACTTTTTTTTCTTGTGAGTATTTATAATCTATAATAATAATTTCTTTTTCTGTAATAATTAGTTTATCTATTCTTGCAGCTACCATTTGTAGAACTTCATCTTCTATAACAGAACCACTTAGCGAAA
>JAIRQL010000001.1 GCA_031256515.1 Alphaproteobacteria bacterium | reverse complement strand
ATTACCTACGACGAAAAATATTTTGAAAGAAAAGTTCCATATTGTGGCTATGATAAAAATGACTATAGAAAATTTGAAAGAAAACTAAGAGTAAACCAAACTCCTAGTTCAGACTCTAGTGAAAATTCTTCAACTTCTTCTAGATATTTATAGGTTGTGTTTTCTTATCTTGGTTTCTAGTCTTAGTTTTTTTGAAATTTAACTTATTCTCTACCTTTAAACATATCTTTAGTACATATTATATTTTTTCATTTTTTACAATATCAATTGATTTTTTTATTTCATCAAGATTATAATCAATACTATTAAATCTATCTAAATTTGAACTCTGTATTTCATAAAGTTTTTGTTGGTTGTTTTCCAGCATTTTAATAATTGTTTTATTATTACGATAAATTTTAATTCTTATAAAAATAATATGAATAATACAATAATAAATACCTGATTTTTCTTCTTTATAGATAGAAAATAATTTTTCTAACGGAATAAAATTAAGCACTTTATATTTAGTTTGTTTTCCTTGCTCTTTTTTTATACTTAATAAAGGTAAGCAAGAAAAGAGAGAATAAGTTCTTTTTCTATAATTATTTTTTTCTTTCTTCTTTACTCTTAAAATTGGTAAGAAGCCAAATATTTTATATACTCCAGATATTTTTGGACGACGACTATAATTTTTTAAATATTCTGGAACCGGTAATAAATTATCATCTAAAATTTTTACCAAATCTTTTAATTTAGTACTAACCATTTTATTATTAGCATTTTGCTTAAACATACTAATATTAGGATCATAAATAAGGGATTTCATCATTCTATCTTTTAGAAGATTGTAATTCATATCAATTGCTATTTGTAAAATATCAGAAATACCACTAATGAAATCTGATACCTGTTTATGGTTAAAAATTAATTCTTTTGGAACACGATGATGACAATAAACAACATCTTCAATTACATAAAATTTTTCTACAGATAGTAACCACTTAACTAAATAAGGTGGATCTTGATAACGTAGATATTCTGGATAATATAAATTATTGTCTTGCATAGTTTTAGTGTGAAATAAAAAAGTAGTATGACCATACGGATTTTGTAAATCTCTAAATTTGATAATTCCAAAATCATTACGATTACTAGCATTTTTTAATATTAAATTTCCATCTATATCATAACGATCCATAGTCCCTGATACAGCCAACACATTATGTTCTTTCGCAGTATCATACAATTTTTGTAAAACATTTTCATTAGGATACCAATCATCAGGATCCATACAAATATAATACTCACCACGAGCAATTTTCATTCCAGCATTTCTTGCTATACCAGAACCAGAGTTTTTTTGTTCTATAACAATAATACGACTATCTTTTTTAGCATAATCTTTAATTATATCTAGGCTATTATCGGTAGAACCATCATCAATTATAATAACTTCTATATCTTTTAATGCTTGATTTAAAACACTATCAAGGCACTTTTGTAAATATGGTACAACATTATATACAGGAATTATTACAGATACCTTTAGATTGTTTATCATAATTTCTATTTCCTAAATGTAGAGTTTGCTTTCATAACTATATTTAAAATATCTGCAAGGATATGCTTATCACAAAAATGAGAAAAGGCAGATATATCTTTTGGAAAACATTTACCACCATATCCTAATTTTCCATCGGGACCAGGAACCATAGTATGGGTAGGACTAATATATTTACTTAACAGTATACCATCACGAACATTATTGTAGTTTAAATTATTTTTTTCACATATATCATAAATAGCATTAAAATAGGTTACTTTTAATGCACCAAATGAGTTATGAGCATATTTAGCAATCTCTGCTTCCATGTTTGACATATAGAGCTTATTTTTCTTAGTAAAAATAGTATCCATAATATCTATTGCACCACATACAACTAAATCTTGTGAAGCAAAATCTTCATTTGCCGTACGTTCAGTTAAAAATTCTGGCATAAAGTAAATTTCTTTATTAAATTCTTTAGCCAAGCTATCACATATCCCTGGCATTACTGTTGTTCTAATAAAAATCGGACAATTTGGCAAGTTTTGAATAATTGATTTTAATAAAGTTAAATCCTGTGTACCATCCATTTCAGTAGGAATATGAATACTTATAAAAATAACATCACAATTAGATAAATCATCATTTATATTTTTAGGAGGATCTGATATTAAAACCTTACACTCAGTATTATTTACTAACCAATTGTGCAATGCTCCACCAACAAAACCATAACCTACTATACCGATATTAATATCATGTAGCTTCATTTTTATTCTTTATCATTCTATATTAAAATATTGAATGATAATATCATATTTAAGTATACTTATCAATATAGAATAGAAACAAAATCTCTTCTATATTTTAATCCTTGAGTTATAAAAGATTTTATAGTTTAATTATAATATTATTTTATAAAGGATTTATTCATATGCTAAACAATGTAAGCCCATCCTACTCCGATCCATTAGTATCTCGTTATACTCCTAAAGAGATGGTAGCTATATTTTCCGATCAAAATCGTTATTCCTTATGGCGGAAGCTATGGTTAAGTTTAGCTACTCACGAAAAAGAGCTTGGGCTTCCTATTGCTAAGGAACAAATTAAGCAAATAGAAGAAAATCTCTACAACATAGATTTTACTGATGTTGCCACTCTTGAAGCCGAGCTACAGCACGATGTTATGGCACATCTGCATTCTCTTGCTAAGCAAGCTCCTCTTGCTAAGCCTATCTTACATTTAGGAGCAACCAGTGAGTTTATAAAAGACAACACCGACTTAATTTTAATCAGAGATTCCCTACTTCTTATTAAAAAATATTTACATAATTTAATAGAAGAACTCTCGGAATTTGCCCTTAAATATAAAGATTTAGCAGCCATTAGTTTTACTCACTATCAAGTAGCTCAACCTACTACAGTTGGTCGTAGAGCCTGCTTGTGGTTGCAGTCTTTTTTAATGGACTATAAAGAATTATTGTTTGTACTAGAAAATCTAAAATTCCGCTCTATAAAAGGCACAACTGGGACTCTTGCTAGCTTTAAAGAACTATTTAATAACGACTATCAAAAGGTTCAGCAATTAGAAGAAAAAATTGCTAAAAGTTTTGGCTTTAATCATCACTTTACCATATCAGGGCAAACTTACGACCGTAAAGTTGATGTATCTGTTCTTAATTTATTAGCTCAAATTGCGACCTCAAGCCATAAGATGACTAATGATATTCGCTTATTACAAAATCTTAAAGAAATTGAGGAAAGTTTCGGTAAAAATCAAATTGGTTCTTCGGCTATGCCTTATAAAAGAAATCCGATAAAAAGCGAACGAGTTAGCTCTTTAGCTAAGTATTTAATGAGCCTACCACAAAGTGCTTTAATGGTAGCTTCTACCCAATGGTTAGAAAGAACCCTTGATGATAGTGCTAATCGCCGTATTACCCTTCCGCAAGGATTTTTTACTGCTAGCAGTATTTTAAAACTTTTAATTGATATTACTAAAAATTTATCAGTTAATGAGAAAGTTATCCATAAAAATTTAATGGCAGAAATTCCTTTTTTAGCTACTGAAAATATTATGATGGAAGCCGTTAAGCTAGGTGGTGATAGACAAGAGATTCATGAAAAAATCCGTCAATATGCTATTGCTACAAAAAGAAACATGGTAGAAAATGGTGGCGAAAATGATTTGCTTCAAAAAATTCTTAATGACAAAATTTTTAATTTAGATAAAAATAAATTAGAGGTTATAATAAATATAGATAATTTTATTGGGTTTTCTAAAGAACAAGTTATAAACTTTATAGAACTTGAGGTAAAACCTTTACTAGCAAGGAAATAATTAATGCTGATACTAAGAATAATAGTACTGTTTTTGTTAAGTACATCATTTTTACAAGCAAAATATTTAAAATGTTTTCTTTTTCAGAATGATAAAATAGATTATTCACAATCTATTGCCCTTTTTCTTGAAGAAGGCTACATTAGTGTTATGGATAATGTTTACCATGTAAATGCTGAATTTGCCTCACAAGGGAAAGATTCACAAGGAGAATTTTATATTTATAAAAAAGAAGCCGAAGATTTCCTTTATCAAGCTAAAGTATATAAAGAAACCTTAACTGTGGTACTTATTCGTAAAAATCTTATAGACAATAAAATGTTTCCAGATACTACCTATAAATGTCAAAACCCTGATACGATGAAACCTATAGATGGGGATGTTCCTATAATTATAACTCCCGAAAAACATAGTGATAAATCTAATGACGAAACTAACGACTAGTGGAATATCATGAAAAAATTTTTAATATTTATAACAGTATTTTCTATTATGACTTTAAATTCAGCTTTTTCTTATAAATATGAAGTTGCCGATAAATTTTTACATCAAGACTTTTGGTTAAAAAATACTAAAAATATCCAAAAAGTTATTTTATCGCCTGAAGAAATTACTAGGTATAATCAAGAAAATATTAAAAGAATTCCACAATTGGTTAATTTACAAGAATTCTTTAATACGGTGCAAGAAGCTGATGTAGCTGATTTAATTGCCAAATATGAAGTTTCTATGGATCCTAGATACTTAGGCGAAGAGCTTGCTACCGACGATTATTATAATCGCCTTTTACTTAATGCTAATATTAAAAAAATTAATAAAGGAAATTTTGCTTACGGATTTGTAATAAGAAAAGCCAATATCCGCTCATTTCCTAGTAATAATAGTTTGTACGAAACTCCAAATGATATAGAGTTTGATTTAGCCCAAGAAACTGCAGTGTATAGTGGTACTCCTATTGTTATTTTACATAAAAGCAAAGATGGTAAATTTTATTTTATAAGAACTAGCAATTATACTGGCTGGGTTGATTCCTCAGCAGTTATTTATGCCGACCAAAAATCTTGGGAAGATTATATAAATACTCCAGATTTTATTGTAATAACTGCCAATAAGTTAATGCTATCTTTTAATCCTTACGATACTAACACTAGTGGGTTAATCTTTTATATGGGTCAAAAACTACCTCTTGTTAAAAATAAGCCTGCCTTTGTAGATAATCAATCTACGGTTGGTAATCATGTGGTAAAAATCCCAGTAGAGGATTCTAAGGGTAAACTTGAGTTTAAACAGGTACTTATTCCATTTAATGCTGATATTTCGGTTGGATACTTAAGCTATACTAAAGAAAATATTATTAAACAAGCCTTTAAAATGCAGGGAAATCGCTACGATTGGGGTGGACACTTTTCTGGACGTGATTGTTCTTCTTTTATCCAAGATATTTTTAATACCTTTGGTATTAATATTCCAAGAAACACTAGTGAAATGGTTAATATGGCAGGAAGTGTAATTGTTGCTCCTAAAGATACAGGGTTTACTTTCCCAAGCAAAGCTGAGCTTAATTCTACTATTGGTAGAATTATGATTTTAGAAAATATGGAAGAAGATAATCGCAATAGAGTTTTAAAAAATGCCGAGCTAGGTACACTCCTTCTTATGAAAGGACACGTGTTTATGTATTTAGGTTTCCAAGAAGGACAGCACTTTGTAATCAGCGATATCGCTTCTGTTGGTGGCGATAATGAGATTATTAATGATAAAAACGAGAAAGCCTTAGAAAGAATTGCAGTGAATCAAGTATCCGTAAATACTCTAGATACAGTAAAACCAACTGGTGTTAGCTTTCTAAACTCCCTAACTCACGGAATATTCATTGGAAGGTAGCCTATGAGTAATCAGATTTTTATAGGTGATAACTTAGAGGTTATGAGTAGTCATAGCTTTAAGAAGTATCACAATAAAATAAAAATGATTTACATAGACCCACCATATAACACTAAAAGCAATAAAAGTTATTTAGATAATTATTGTAGCATTAACTGGTCTGATTTCATTAAAGACAGGCTTAGTTTAACTAAAGATTTACTAAAAGAAGATGGGGTTATTTTTATTAGCATAGATGATAATGAATTAGTGAATTTAAAAATTATCTGTGAGGAAATTTTTGGTAAAAGTAATTTTATTGGTATTTTTATTACCCAACAATCGCAAAGAAGTAATGCTAAACATATAAATACTGTTCATGAATATATTCTCTGTTTTGCTAAAAATAAAAGCAGAGTTCCTCCTTTTAAAATTAGCAGACTATTACTTACTAAAGATAAATCCATTATAAATAGCTTATATACTGAAATTCGTCCGATAATTAATAAACAAGGAATTGATATTGCCAGTAAAGAAATTAGTAAAATTATCAATAAATTATGTAAAGAAAACAATATTTCTTGGTTAAAAAACTATAATCGTATAGATGTAAATGGGAAAATATTTTTTCCTATGGATTTATCTACTCCTAACAATCCCCGTGAGATTAATATTCCTGAAATTAATTTAAAGCTAGATGCTTTAAAAAATAGAGGATGGGCTACTGATCAAAAGTTTATAGATTTATATAAAAATAATAGATTGTTTTTTAGAAATGGCAGACCTTATGAAAAAAAATATATAGAAGAATCTTATGATAATGCCCCTTCTGTTTTAAACTTTTTTTCTAGGCAAGGCACTAATGATTTAAAAAAACTTGGACTATCAGGACTTTTTGATACTCCTAAGCCAGTAGACTTAGTAAAATTCCTTATTTTAATAGCAACAGGTGAAAATGATTATATCTTAGATTTTTTTGCAGGTAGTGGCACAACCGCACAGGCAGTTTATGAGGTTAATGCTGAAAATAATCGTAGTAATAACTATATATTGATACAAAAAAATGAAAAAATAAATGCTAGTAATAGTGTTTATAAGGCATGTAAAACTTATAATATAAATCCAGATATTAGTGATATTTTAATATATAGATTAAACCATTATTTAAGTGTAAATAATAAGCAAAAAGATTATGTAATTTCACAACATTAGAGGATAAAATTGAATAATTTATTTGATAAAGGTAATTTTGTAAAAATTAATAATCATTTTATGTCAGAAGGCATTGAGGTTTTACAACAAGTTAGTAAGGTTCAAGAAAAATATAATAAGCACGATACTGATACCTTTATAAATGAGCTACGGGATTCCATTTGTGGTTATTATTTGGGATTTGATTTAGTTAATACAGAAAAACATGGTTTTGATTGTAAAAATTCAACTACTAATAAATACTTAGAAGTTAAATCAGCCAGTTTTTCTGCCAACTCTTGGAGTGCTACTTTTAATGATACAACATTAGAAAAAGCAGAAAGTTTTACTAATAATAGCTTATATTTAGCACTAGCCATTTGGAAAAATGCTAGCGATTTATTATTCATTTGTTTCGGTCAACATCCTGAGATTGGTAAATATTTAAAAGGAAAAATTGAAGACTTTAACAATCAAAAATCTAAAAGAAGCACTCAAACCATATCACTAACTAAACTAATTTTTGACTATAATTTTAAAATATTAACAACTAAATCAAAAGAAGACCTACTCCAAATACTAATTACAAAAAACTCTACCTTCAAAAAAATTAATCCTGAAATAATTCTTTCTTTAAATGAGTTTAAAGAAATTTAATTTATAATTAAAAAAAACTAGAATAAGTTTTAATTACTATTCTTTATATAAATATATCCCTGAGGAGCTAAAGTATGATTTGCATTCTCACAAGCAACCCAACTATCAATTTTTAAAGCTACAGCATATTCTTTATTTTGATAATATTGGTTATAAAATTCTTTATTTACTCCAAAATCTTTTCCATGCTTATTCCAAAGCTCATTAGGGCTTCCTTTTTCTATCTTGTTTGATTCTATATACCCTACTATTTTACTAACAGGACTTGTTTCCCAAACCCATATTTTTTTAATTTCTCCTGTTAGGATTTTATCTTCTGGAAGTCTTTTTCTTAGTTCCCATTTCTTTTTACCACTTCTTATATTGTTTAAATGCTCTGGTCTGATAGATATAACAATTTCCACGTTCTCTCTCCTTCAAGTATTTTCTTAAATTCCTCTCCTGTCAGCTCCATAATACTTTGAGGTACCGTTATATAGTGAGGTAATCCTTTATTTAAGTATGATGATAGTATAAATGAAATAATCAATAACTCCTGAGTATCTTCTTTTAACATCTTATTAATATCTTCTTCCGAAAATACAGACCTATCTTGATACTTTTTAAAATCTTCTTTTTTACTTATTCTTTCAAATTTTGTTATAGTTCCTACAGCAACAACACTCTTAATATTTTTAGATTCATAAAATAATACTAAACTACCTTGTTTCAGTGTAGTAATATTAGAGCTACATACATAGATTTTCTCTATAGCATTTCCTTCTTTACTCGAATGGATTATATTAAACAAATTTGGAGATTCTTCTTTTGGTAATAAAGCATTAGAATATTCTTTTCTTATAGGAATTAAGAAAAATTTTGTATTACTATTAATTATCATATAAGGAAAATTGGATTTTATATCTTTACTAGAGTCGTAATATAATTCTTTTTCAAAAACATTTTCTTGTCTTTGATTAATTTTATCACTATTAAATCCAAAAGTATTAGCTATTTCTTTTAGCTTATCTACTTTTTGTATAAAATGAGTAAAGTATATCTTTTTAATATCTTTTTCTATAGCATAGTGTATAGCTTCAAAAATTACCCATTCTAAAAAATAAATTGATACATCAGATTTAATTATCCGGATTTTTAAAACAGTTTGATTTTGTTCTTGCTCTTCTTTGTAGGCAGTCATAGCTTCTAATCTATTATTATTTTCTACTATAAAAGCCTCTTCTTCTGCCTTTTTTACAAACCACTCATCAAACTCTTCATATTCTTCTCTTAAAGAATTAAAGAAATCTTGCTTATGATTAATTTCTTTAAACTGTACTTTCTTTATATCTACTATTTTCTTTTTTGTAGATGGATAATTTACCATTAAAAAGAAATCCTTGTTTATATAGCTTATTGATAATAACTACATATTAATTAATAATACATTCTCAAAATCTTTTCAAGAATAAATTACATATCATAAAGGTTAGCATGGGTGATAATGCTTTTTACTTTTAGGGGGTATTTTACTATTACTGTGGAAAGGGAGAAGATATCCGCACCATATTGTTTATAAAGGTCAATATCTTCTTTAGAATATATCCCACCACCGCCAATTATAGTAATTTCTTTTTTAAATTCATCCCTAGCTTTTGCGATTAAACTTAAACTTTTTTCTTTTAGTAAACTGCCAGAGATACCACCCTTTTCTGTAGGTATAGTATTACTTAGGTGAAAAATTTTAATTCCATTTTGCAAACATTGTTCTATAACACCTAAGCTACTTACAATTGGCGATAACTTCACAGAAAAACTCATATTAGCAAACATCGGTTTAAACTCCGCAATAATCGGTAGAATATCCCGACATTTATAATCAGTATTAGGGCAACTAATATTTAATTCTACACATAACGGCGAAAACCCTTGCAAATTAAAATCTTTCAGCCTTTTAGCTAAACCTAGCCACTGGGTATCATCTATTACCGCAATTGATAATATTTTATCATTAAATATACTAAAATTTTTTCTTTTTAAACTATCAATTCCAGGATTTCTTAATCCAATTTTATTAATATATCCACCTTCTGTTTTACGGAAAGTTTTTAAGAACTGCCACACAGCACCTCTTCTTTTTTCTAAAGTTAAGCTACCTATTACCGAGTTTGCTCCTTTAAAACTCACATGCCCCCCAAAGGGAGGTGAAATTATCACCTTGTTTTTCATATTAATCATTTTGCCAATAATCCTCATTTAATGCAAAAATAGAACTTACAAATGGAAACAATTCTCCTCTACTAAATACTACAATAGCTTTTACATCGGTAGTATTATCTATAATATTTTCGGCAAGTAGTTGCTTTTTAAATTCTATAATTGAGCCACCTGTTGTAAAAACATCGTCAGCAATTAAAAATGTTTTACTATTAGGGTTTTCGTAGGATTTTAAGGCTTCGGCAAAGGGGATTCCTCCTCTTGGAATACCCATAACTTTATTAAAATCCATTTTTCTTGAAACTAAAAAAGCTAAAGTTTCATAATCTTTAGTAGTTAAGGCATCGCATTCTAACTTAAAGTCAGAAATCCCACCAGAGTGCATTTTAAATTTGTGTTTTTGAAATAAATTTTCCATTATAAATACTCCTTAATTTTTGTTGCAATATCTGTACTTTGAATAATTGGTCTACCCACTATTACATAATTAGAACCAAGTTCTATTACCTCTTGTACGTTTTTTGTTTCGCTATGATCGTCGTTTTTATCTAATGCCGACCTTACACCTGGAGTAAATAAGATAATATCATTACCTAATTCATTTTTTAAATCCCCAATATAAGCAACAGGACAAATAAAGTTTCTAATCCCACATTCGTAATTAGTTTTTGCTTTTTTGATAAATTCTTTACTATTTACATCCTCAGAAGAAAGTATTAAAACACTAACTCCTTTACTAAACTTTATTTCTGAGATTTTTCTTAATGTTTTGCTATCCATAGAACCATTGAATGTAAAATAGGATACATTTTCTAGTGCTTTGGTGTAGCTTTCTATCGCATTAAGCACAGTGTTAGGAATATCATAAAATTTTAAATCTAACATTATAGGAGTATTTTTAACAATTTCTTTAATATCCTGATTGCTAAAAGAAGAAACCACATAGTGAGATAATTTCACCATTGCAATATACTCGCCTGCCTCTTTCATAATTTTTAAGGCTTGAGTTTTATCGGTAATATCTAAAGATAATATTAATTTTTTCGCCATTTTATTTTCCTAAAATATTCCCTACCCTTTTTAGAGGTAGGGAAAAGTTTTACTTACTTAATAATATTATTTTTTACTAAAGCTGAAATCATCCGAGTGATACCAATACCGCCTCCACATCTTGGAAAGAAATCAAAAGCTAAAAAATCTTTAAGTTCTTGTTCTACTCGTTCTTTACCAAATTTATCAAACAATAATTTAGCATAGCCACCATCAGAGATATTATAAAACATGTGCTTCATTTCTTCTTTGTTTGAGCTTCGCTCTGCACTACCAATAGTTTCATTACCTTCTATAATTACATCTACTTTTTTAGCATGGATACCATCATCATGAAGTTTCATATTCCAAAATGGGCTTGTGTATACAGGAAAATCTGTTAATAAAACATTTTTAGCAAAATCTTCTACCATTTTATTTTCTTCTTTATGAGATATTTCTTTAACCTTATAAAAATTGGCAGCTTCATTATAAGATAGCTCTTTAATATCATTACCAGAATTTAAACCTAAATGATTTATAAGATCTTTTTCTAGTTGTTTTAAATCTTCCATTGTGCCATGTGTTTCAAATTCAAACATTGGGAAAATAAGTTTATGTCTTCCTGAGATAGGATTTTTCTCTTCTCTATAAGATGTTGAGATACAAAAAAAGCCCTCTTCTTGGGGCTTATTCAATAACTCATATTCTAACCACATTTGACCGGTTTGCGGTAAAGGCCAAATATTTCCTAAAAAATTATAGGTCTGCACCGTGCTTGGATCTTCACAGGCAGCGAGGATACTCATACGAGATTGTGTCGGTACTTCTTTGAACCCTTTAGACAAAAAAAAATCTCTCAAAAGAGAGATACATTGGCTATATTGATTAGAATCTATTAAATCTTGCTGGTAAACCGTATTACCTTCAGCATAAGTTTTCATACTCATTTTTTCTTTCCTTAATTAGGTTAAACATTTTAATGCTAATTTATTATTTTTTATATGTCAAGAAAAAATATTTAATAAAATTATTGCGGAAAAAATTCAGTGTGAGATTCTCCTTTTCTACCATAATATACAACCTTTTTACCAGCAATAAAAATATGATAACCAATACATCCAGCATTTACCGAGGTTTTATAAAAATCAAAAAAAGGAAGATTCTGCTCTTGCGAAAGTTTTATGGCTTGTTTAATAGCTTCGGCATTAAAAGTATCTGCAACAAAAACTTTCTCATTAAATGCAATTTCACTTACAAAATAATTATTATCTGCTGAGTATGAGGTAGTAAGCATTTGGATAAAATCCACATACTGCCACTGTACTCCTGCTGTAATTAGCTTGCCAATACCTTCAGGAAAACTTAAAGTATGATTAATAAATGCTTTCTGCACAGATTTTATTACAACAATATCCATAATTAGCTCTTAAATAATTTTTTTAATAATAGCATAAAAATAATTATTACTGTAATGTTATCTTGTAAACATTATAAATTTTGTAGATATTATGAAAGAAAATAAAATAATCATTAAATTTTTAGCAATAGCTTTTTCATTTGCATGGCTATTATGGGGAACTGTAATATATTTAAAATTAAACTTTATGTCAATTGCTGGATTAACTTTAACTTTACTGGGAGCTTTTGCCCCAAGTATTGCTGCTATTGTGTGTGTTGGTAAAGGATTCCGTAAAAAATTTTTAAAATCTTTTGTTTCTCTAAATTTTGGCTATAAAACCTATTTAGCAATGTTTATAGTTTTACCATTAACGGCTATTTTTGCATGGAGAATCCCAGAATTATTTGGCTATCAATATCTACCTCCACTTATGGCAATAAGCATATTCCCAATATATTTTCTTTTAATGGTTTTTGTAGGAGGAGGACAAGAAGAAATCGGTTGGCGTGGTTATTTAATGAAATTTTTAGAAGATAAATACGGACTATTCTTTGGAGGTTTAATTCTTGGAATTATTTGGTTAATTTGGCACTTACCTTTATGGTTTATTTATGGTAGCTCGCAAAGTTTTATGCCGTTTATAGCTTTTGCTTTTTTAACAATTGGATACTCTTTCTTTTTTTCTTGGATTATAGAATTCTCAGGAGGTAGATTATTTGCAGGAATGTTCGTTCATGGCTTAGCTAATTCTTTAGCTCCATTTTTTCCATTTTTAAACTTACAAGCTAATACTCAGCCTAGATTTTGGATATATGCCCTTAGCATGTTTATAATTGGCTTAATTATTGTATTATTTAGAACTTCTAAAAATCGTACAAAAACAACTAAAAAAAGCTAGGATGAAACACCTAGCTTTTTCTTAATATCTACAACTTAAATAAATTAAATAATATCTAAACTATTTGTTTTCTTACAATATTTTGCGATCTTTCTGGTCCTACCGATACGATAGAAGCTGAAACCTCTAAGAACTTTTCTATAAACAATATATATTCTTGAGCTTCAGTTGGTAATTTATCAAAAGAAATTACTTCGCTAATATCTGTATTCCAACCTTTAAAAGTTTTATAAACAGGTTTAGCTTGAGCTAACTTTTTAAGGTCAGTTGGGATAGTTGTAATTTTAACTCCGTCTATTTCATAAGCAATACAAACTTTAATTTCTGGCAAATGTGATAAAATATCTAGCTTAGTAATAACCATATCGGTTAGGGCATTTTTTTCTACCGCACTTTTAAGCACTATTAAATCTAACCAACCACATCTTCTTGGTCTTTTAGTAACTGCTCCAAATTCAAACCCTTTTTCTCTTAGAGTATCGCCTACAGAATCTAAACATTCACTAACAAAAGGACCATTACCTACTCTTGTGGTATAGGCTTTTACAATTCCTACAACTTTATCAATTTTTTTATGGCTAATACCACTACCAATTAACACACCACCTACAGATGGACTGCTAGAGGTTACATACGGGTATGTCCCAAAATCTATATCTAATTGCGACCCTTGAGCCCCCTCAAACATCACCAGTTTATTATTATCAAGATACGAATTAATCTCTGCTGAGGAATCTACCACTCTGCTAAGAATTTGTTCTCTGTATTTAGCAAAATCTTTAAGGATTTGCTCTTCATTAATTGATTCTACTCCATAAATTTTTGTCAATATTGGATTTTTTTCTTCCACATTAATTTTTAATTTTTCTTTAAATGTTTCAAAATCCACAAGGTCAGCAACCCTAATACCCACACGATTAATTTTGTCAGCATAAGTAGGACCAATTCCTCTTTGAGTTGTCCCAATTTTTTGGCTAGGATTACTTTCTTTTAGTTTATCTAAGGTGATATGATATGGCATAATTAAATGAGCTTTATCGCTGATAAAAATATGATCTACCTTTCTCCCACGAGATTTTAAAACTTCTACTTCTTTTAAAAAAACATGTAAGTCTATAACCACCCCAGAAGCAATTATACACTTGGCTTTATCGTAAAGAACACCTGAGGGCAACAAATTAAAAACGAATTTCTCTTCGCCTAATATTATAGTGTGTCCCGCATTATTACCGCCTTGAAATCTAACAACCATATCCGCCTTACCAGCTAAAACATCTACGAATTTACCTTTACCTTCATCTCCGTATTGAGTTCCTAAAATTACCACACTACTCATAAGCACTTCTCCATTTTTTAGTTTAAGTTGCTTTTAATATTATATATGATATTATTCAAAAAATAAATAACATTTGGGAAAATTCATGAATAATTTACCAATTATAGTTGGTATTAGCGGAGCAAGTGGAATTATTTATGCAGTTAAATTATTAGAGTCTTTAAAAAAACTTAATATAAAAACTATTTTAGTAGTTTCTAAAATGGGATTTTTCACCGCCAAAGAAGAGCTTAATATCTCGGAAAATGAGCTTATTAATTTAGCTACTGAGTTTTATCCTAATAATGCTTTGCATGCTTCTATATCCTCAGGTTCCTTTTTAAACAGAGGAATGATTATCGCTCCCTGCTCGGTTAAAACCTTGTCTTCTATAGCAAACTCTTATAACGACAATTTATTTACAAGAAGTGCTGATGTTGCTCTTAAAGAAAGAAGAAAATTAGTACTAATATTTAGGGAAACTCCCCTACATAGCGGACATATTGATTTAATGCAAAAAGCTACTAATAGCGGAGCAATTATTATGCCTCCTGTGCCAGCTTTTTACAATAAGCCTCAAAGTATTGATGATATTGTTAATCATACTGTAGCTAGAGCTTTAGATTTATTCAATATAGAAAATAATATTACAAAAAGATGGAATTCTTAATGAAAAATCAAGAAATAACGGTAGTAGGTGCAGGATTAGCTGGTAGTGAATGTGCTTTTCAGCTGGCTCAATTAGGATATAAAGTAAAACTTATAGAGCAAAAGTCTATCAAAAAAAGCCCTGCTCATACCTTAAACACTTTTGCCGAATTGGTATGTTCTAATTCTTTTCGTAGTGATAGCTTAGGAAGTGCTGTAGGAATTATGCACCAAGAATTACGAGAGCTAGATTCTATAATTATTAAAACTGCCGATAAAAATAAAGTTCCCGCTGGCGATGCCTTAGCGGTTGATCGTAATACCTTTTCTACCGAAATTACCGAAATTCTTAATAATCATCCAAATATTACCATTATTCACGAAGAATTTAAAAATCTTAAAGAATATGCTAAAGATAACATTGTAGTTATTGCTACAGGTCCTTTAAGTAGTGAGGGGATAAACCAAGAAATTCTTGAGATTATTGGCGAAAAATCTTTTAATTTTTTTGATGCTATCGCTCCTATTGTTTATAAAGATAGCATAGATTTTTCGCAAGCATGGTGGCAATCTCGCTATGAAAAAGGCAATGCCAAAGATTACATTAATTGCAGTATGACTGAGTCTGAATATGAAATTTTCTATAACGAACTAATAAATGCTGAATATATGGAGTTTGAAGACTGGGAAAAAGATATTCCATATTTTGAAGGATGCCTACCAATAGAAGTTATGGCAAAAAGAGGAAAACAAACTTTGTTGTTTGGTCCTTTTAAACCTGTGGGATTAGTAAATCCGCATACTAGCGAACAGCCCTTTGCTGTTCTACAATTAAGGCAAGATAATTCGCAAGGTAGCCTTTATAACATGGTAGGTTGCCAAACTAAATTAAAATATAACGAACAAACTAGAATATTTAAATTAATCCCTGCTTTAAAAAATGTAGAATTTGCTAAATTAGGAAGTATCCATAAAAATACTTTCATCAATTCTCCACTTGTATTAAATAATGATTTATCATTAAAAAACAATAAAAATATCTTCTTTGCGGGGCAAATTACTGGCTGCGAAGGTTATGTAGAAAGCACAAGTGTAGGCTTAATGTGTGCTTTATTTGTAAATGCTCGTATTAAGGAAAAGAATATAGAAATTCCTAAAATGAGTTCTATGGGAGCAATTTTAAATCATATTCTTGAAAGTAAAGACAATTACCAACCTTCTAATATAAATTTTGGTCTGTTTCCTGAGATAAAATTAGAAAATGTTAAAAAAATTAAAAAAGCCGATAAAAAAGAATTAATTATGCAACAGTCTCTTTCTAATATAAAAATCTTTAAGGGCTCTATTTAAAATTGACTATTAATATTTTTTTGTATATAATGGAAAGTGGAGTATTTCTATAAAGTTTAAACTAATTATTGGTATGTATAAATGGCAAGAAGAATAGATCAAATTAGAGAAAGAAGATTCAAAGAATCTTTAGATGCTCAAAAGCAAGAAGCATCTGTTAAACAAGGCGATCAAACACAAAAAGTAGAAAGTAAAGAAATCCCTGAAAAAACTGGTGTACTTTCTAAAATTAATCCCTTTAAATTTCTTGGTTCTTCTAAAAAAGATAAAGAACCTGCTCCTAAGAATCCTAAAGATTCTAAAAATTTAAGAAACCAACAAAAATCTAAAACTCCTAAAAAAAGATCTAAAATTTTTAGTTTCTTATTTAGACCTAAAAAAGATATTTCTCAAGGTGGTAATTTTAAAATATATCATTTTGTTTTTTATTTTATTCTTTTTGCAGGATCTATTGTTTCTCTTGTTGCTTATGTTGTTCATAGAGAATCTATGTACGAAACTAAAAATACAAGATTGTTTACGGTAGCAACTCAACCAACCGAAACAAAAGTAGAAGAAAAAGATACTGCTCCTTTAATAGAAACAGAAAATACTGCTACTGAAACAGCAGATTCTAGTGCCTTTCCTGCTATTGTTGATGAAGAAACTTTTAGATTAATAGAAGTTACTCCAAAAAATTTAGGTACAAACAGATTAGAATTAGCTGAGTTTTTAGAATTTATCGGTAATAATAAAAGTGATTTTTGTAAATATGCTGAACAAGCAAGATTTGCTTTCATTATGGCAAATAATGAATTAAGAGATTGGTCTACTACAGGCTTTCCTGTAACTAATAAATTAATAGATTATACTAACTGTATGACCCCTGGCTTATGGACAGAAGCTGATTTATTTAGTTTATATAATAATCTTTATGATGATTTCTTAAATACAACAAATACAGATGATGCTCTTTTACAAAAATTAAATGCAGCTAAATCATTTAATCTTCGTTCTAACTTTAACCCTGTTAGAGATATGCCACCTGTTTTTGGAAATAAATTACTTTCTGAAGCTGAATTTGTTCAAATATTTAGAGGTGATTACATGAATCAAATATTATTCTGTAATTACTCAAATAAATTTGCTAGAGCCTATGATATGTTTGTTACAAAAAGAAATGGATCATTAAAACCAGTATCTAATTGTTTTTCACAAGATGTAAACAATTCAGAAGCCTATACTCAGTATGTTTTCTACTTTAATTACATACAACCTAATTCTAAAGATCCAAATGTCCTTGCTTTACAAGCAGCATTAGTTCCTAATCTTAATTAAGTTAGTTAAGAAGTATCAATAAGAGAAAATTTTATTTTAAATCTTCTCTTATTGATACTAATATAAAATTTATTTTTCTTTTAATTAAGGAAATTTATGAAAAGTTATAACATAGCTTTTGCTATAAATAAGAATTTTTTATTATTTTGCTTTATAGCAATTTACTCGCTTTTAAGAAACAATCAAACAAGTTTTTTTAATATTTTTATTCAACATAATAATTGTCTTAACCAAGAAGATATTGATATTTTTTTAAGTCAATATCCTTTAAAAAATTTTAATAACTTTAAAATTCATTTAATTGATTGCTCTACTATAGAAGAATTAAAAGATATAACAGATGGTGGCAAATGGACTAAAGAAGTTTATTTTAAACTATTTTTAGCAGATTTACTAACTGTTGATAAAGTACTATTTTTAGATGCTGATGTTCTTATTACTTCTAATATTGAAGACTTTCTAAATACAAACTTAGAAAATCATGCTTTTTGTGGCGATAATTTTAAAAATTCTAACATAGTTAATTGTGGAATTTTTTTAATGAATTTAAAATTATTAAGAGAAACTAATATTCATAAAGAAATTTTTACAATAATTAAAAAACAATATCTTACCGATAAAACCGACTTTTATAAACTTACTGAAGAATATGTAATTAATCATTTTTTTGCTTCTTATATATTGTTTACCGATAAAATTATCTCTATATCCTCTACAAAAAGATTTTATGCAAAAGAACATAGTATGATTCATTATGTGGGTATAAAGCCTTGGCACTTAGATAGAAAAATTTCAAAAGAATATAAACCACTATATTTAAACTATTTAGATAACTTAAAACCCTTTGCTAAAAGTAAAACTAGTAGAATTTTAATAATAGTATTATTTTATTACCTGCTTCATGGTGGATATATTATAAACTCTTTCGCTAAAAGAATAAAAAATTCTGTTTATAAAAATATATTCAAACTTCCTAAATATAAATACCTGCATAAAGGACTAACCATGTCTTTTATAATAAAAGGCTCTATACCTAATAAATAACCTTCCAAGTAAACTTATTTAAATAAAAATATCTTATTGCACATTTATTTCAACACAACAAATATAAAATTATTACTAAGTTTTTTCTTTATATAATTTATTTATATAAAGAAATGCTTTACTAGTAAAGCATTAAAAATGATGGAATTGTATACTCTTTATGTGATTATCATCATAACGATAGCTAATTTATAATAAATAATAATCAAGGCAAATTCTATGATTCCCTCACATAACTCTATTGAAAAAAGAGTAAATCCAACTGAATTATGGGATTTAGTAAATGATGAATACATTACTGTGTATCGTCAACTCTGTTTTGACAAAGAAGTTCCCTTTCCTATTAGAGTTTATGCAAAACGATTAGGTTTAGAAATGGAAGAAAAACCTCTTAGGTTTACCCAAGCAAGCCAACTTAACCTTGAAACAAAAGCACAAACAATAACCATCAATGAACTACATCAAGAATATAGAAAAAGATACTCCATAGCTATAGAGGTAGCTCGTTTTTTATTAATAAACTCTAAAAAGAATACATCAAACTACTCATATCAGCCAATACATTATGTTAGTAATAAAATTATCAAATCTCTAAATACAAAAGGTGATAATACCTCACTTATAATAGAAGAAAATATAAATTATTTGGCTATTTTAATTCTAATATCTAAGGAGCAATTTATAAAAAAGATTACAGAATATAAAAATGATAAAAAAATAGATAAACTTGACGATTATCATGCTGCACTTCTAACCATAGAATTAGCAAATGAAGATAATTTTTACTGCCCAAGACATATAATAGTTGAAATGTTAAAATATCTAGGATATATAGGTCAAGATACATGGTTAAATTTTTATGATATTGATAAAAAGGCAATTCCTTTGATAAAGGAAGGTCCTATTAATGAAGATTTAATAAAGGAAAGACTTAACGATATTGAAGAAGTCCTTTTAGATGTAAAGAAAAAAGCTGATAATTTACCACTGTTAAAAGACACCCTATTTAAAAATCTAAAAGACAAGCAAGAAGACTTATCTACTCATATGAGTTCAATAAAAACATCGCTGAGCTTAACTGAAAATATGATGAATACAATAAAAGAGCAGGTAGAATCAGTAGAAAATACTAGAAATCAAATATTTTCTATTATGGCTATGTTTTTTGGAATATTTGTTTTTATCAATATTGATTTAGAACTTACCAAAAACCTTTTTCAAAGTTTAATAAAATGTATATCTCCCGCTTATTTTTTTCTAACCATTACTACACTTCTACTCTTCCTTTATTTATTTATATTTGCGGTAATTGCTTATTGTATAAATGTAATAGTGAAAAAGAAAGATGAAAAGGAAAAGGTTTCTTGGTTTAAAAAACCAATTTGGTGGGTTGTTATAGGTTTTATAGTATTAATAATAACAATGTGTACATTACCATACATTTTTGCAGAAGCAAACACTCCACCAAACTGCCCAATAGAAGAAACAGAATCATCTAAAAAATAATACCTTTACTATTAGCTTTAACATTAAATAGGAAAACCAATTTATAACTTTTATCCTTTCAACAAGATATATTTTTATCTTGTTGAATCAATATTAAAGAAGTAAAATAAAAACACTACTTCAAATCAGCTACTTTTAAGTTTTTAGACATATCTTTAATTTCTTGCCAAGAGCCATATAGTGGATTTGGTAATACAACCCAATATTTTTCAAAATAATTCTTATATCTTTTATTAATCGCCTTATACTCTTTATAAGATGCTCCTTTTACAAAGGATGGTAAAAAATCTGTGATATTATCACCAACAATTAAAACAATACGATATTTTTCAGCAATTTCATCATAGCGATTATACTTATTGCTATCCCAGTTTTCTTTCCCTCCTATTAGCATTATTTGTTTATCCATATTAGGGTAATTAACACCAATCCGTTTTAAATTAGTTAAAGTAGCATCATAATCCTCTTGTGTCCGATTAGAAACAAGAAATACCGTAATCTTTTTATCCAGAGCATATTTAATAAAATCTACACTACCTGGTACAGCTAGACCGATAGCTTTATCAACATATTCTTTCCATAGTTTATCAGAATATTCTTGATGATTAGCTGCTAAAAAGGCTGAAAAATTAGAAGAATTTAATATAGTATCATCAATATCTAAAATAATAGCTGGTGGTAGGGCTAAAAAATTATTTTTTTGCTCTAAATAAGCCGAATTTTTATTATCTCTTAGATTTTCATCAAGTTGTATTTTAGCTAACTTATATAAAGATTTACTAACATTTTCATACTCATTAGATACCTGAAACCAGTAAATATCTGGTCTTTCGTATATATTTACTTCTTCTTGCGCTACAGAATAACCACTAAAAACTAGAAGTAAAAATATTGCTTTTAAAAAAATTTTTATATTTTTTTCCATAATTCACTCCTTTTTTATGAAATAGAATTTTAACATTATTTTTTACTACTAGCAAATATCCTACTTAACCATACCTTTTAAGTATATAATTTTAAAATTATTTTTTTTATACTTGTAATTATATTTTAATTATGATAACATACATAATGTGAATTAGATATAATAACAAAAAAAGGAGAAAAACATGTTAGAAATTGATTACACAACCCACCTTTCACCTGCTAAAAACTTTAGACAACGTTTTTTAGTATTACATTATACGGCTCTTAACTTTGCCGATTCAGTTGTTGCTCTTAAAGGAGATGTTAGCGCTCATTATCTTGTACCAACATTAAAGAGTATAGATAGTACTTATCCACTAGATAAAATCGTAGCATATTCTTTAGTGTCAGAAGAACAAAGAGCTTGGCATGCTGGAGTAAGCGACTGGAAAGATAGGTCAAATTTAAACGATACCGCAATAGGAATTGAAATAGTTAATATGGCAACTGATACTGAATTTGTTCCTTTTGCTGACGAGCAAATTGATGTAGTAATTAAATTATGTAAAAATATTCTAGCAAGATACCCAGATATTACCCCTACTAATGTGGTGGCTCATGGTGATATTGCTGTTGGTAGAAAAATGGATCCAGGAGCTTTATTTCCTTGGAAAAAACTATACGATAATGGTATAGGTGCTTGGTATGATGACGAAACTGTAGAAAAATACAAAACTGAATTTGCTGTTAGTATTCCTACACCTGAGGATGTAGCCAATAAACTAAGAAACTATGGTTATAAATATGATGATGCCGATTTAGGAGCTTTATTTAGAATTTTCCAAATGCACTTTAGGAATTCTAAGTATGATGGTATTCTAGATATAGAAACTGCAGCAATTGCCTATGCTTTAGTAGAAAAATATGTAGATCTTAAAAAAAAGAAGTAGTAAAAGTATACTAAAAATGGTTTCTACTATTTATATATAAAATCTTAGAGTATCTATTTATAATAAAAAGATACTCTAAGTATTTATTATTTAGCTCCCTAATCTTCTTTTAATAATATCTTTAATTTTTTCAGAATATTCAGGATGGTCTAAGCCTACTTCAATTGAGGCTTCTAATAAGCCTAATGGATTACCACAATCAAATCTTTCTCCCACATATTCATAACCAACAGTTTTATGAGATGGGATAATTTTTTCTATGGAATCTGTAAGCTGAATTTCGCCACCTACTCCCTTATGAGATTTTTCAAGATGTTCAAAAATGCTTGGTTGTAATATGTATCTACCAATAATTGCATAGTTAGAAGGAGCCTCTTCAGCTAATGGTTTTTCTACCACTGAATTAACTTCTACTAAAGAATTTTTAGAAGTTTTATTGCCAGTATTTAATATACCGTAAGAAGAAACGCTACTCCAAGCCACTTCTTGATAAGCAAGTATCATTTCAATATCAGCTTGATTATTATAAACATCTACCATGTTTGCTAAGCAAGTTGGCGAAGATTTTAAGTATTCATCAGGTAATAATACTGCAAAAGGTTCATTGTTAATTAATGCTTTAGCACACCAAATAGCATGTCCTAAACCCATTGGAAATTGTTGCCTTGTAAAAAAGGCTTTACCTGGCTTTGGAATCCCTTGCGAGATTATTTCTTTATAATGATTTTTATTATTATTAACTAAATGGTGTTCTAGCTCGTAAGAAATATCAAAATGATCTTCTATCATCACTTTACCACGACCGGTTACAAAGATAAATTCTTCAATACCAGCACTCATAGCCTCTTCTACCGCATATTGTACGATAGGTTTGTTAAATACTGGCATCATTTCTTTAGGAATAACTTTAGTTGCTGGTAAAAATCTTGTACCCAACCCTGCTACTGGAAAAACTGCTTTTCTAATTTTTTTCTTCATCTTTATACTCGCTCCTGTTTAATTAGCAATTGATTTTGATAAAATTTCATACAATCCTTTAGAAATATCTTTTTGCGATAATATATTATTAATAGATTTTCTCATTAGCTCTTGTCTTGTTTTATTATGAATATTTAATTTTGAGAAATTTTTTGCTAAATTTGCCGAAATACTAGGATTAATCTCATCCATTTTAATAATCATTTCTTCTAAAAACTTATAACCACTACCATCTATATTATGAAAAGCTGCAGTGTTAGAGGTAAATCCTCCCACAAGGTGGCGAACTTTATTAGGGTTAGTATAAGAAAAAGTCTCAAGAGTTGCTAATCTTTTAACATTTTCTATAGCATTACCATGATTAATACTAGCAGATATTAAAAACCATTTATTAAGCACAGTTGGATAGTTCTCAAACTCTTTATAAAAAGAACTAAATATTTCTGTATGTTCTGTAGTATTTAAGAAATCTTTAACCGCAGCTAGTACACCAATTTTTTTTGTCATAGATTTAGTAGTTTTAAAATAATCTGCAGACATTTTTAGATATTCGTCTTTTTTAGTTTTTAATAAATAAAATAAAGTACGATTTTTTAAACTACGATAGCCCATCATAAGTGTAGAAAATTCGCTTTCATTATCTTTTATAGATTTAAAAATATTTAAAAGATCTTTTTCATAAACATTAGCAATAGCCTCTTCCATTAACTTGATAGTTTTTAGCATGCTATCTATTGGTAAATTGCTTGTGTAATTCATCTCTAAAGAAGCTAAACTTGGGAGTTTTAACATCATTGAGGTCATATACATATCTTTTTGATAATTTTTTAAAATATCAGCCAGTGGTGAAATTAATTGTTTAACTTCACTCTCAGGAATATTTTCTCTAGCCTCTAAACGATTAACCATATTTAGCATATGTTTTCTAAAATACTTTTGCCCTGCCTCATACTTATTGAAACCGTCAGTATCGTTATTCATTAAGTTGATTAGATGTTCATCTGTTTGATTAAAATCTAAAATAATTGGAGCCGAAAAATAACGATTTATAGATAAAACTGGCTCTTCGGCAATATTATTAAAGGTAAACTCTTTGGTAGCACGGTCTAGCACTGCTACATATTCTTTACCAGAATTATTTAATTCTAACTGCTCGCCACCCTTATTAAACAAAGCTAATCTTAACGGAAGCACTAAATCTTTTTTCTCTTTTTGATCAAAAGTTGGATTATTAATTTGGGTTAAACTAATACTAAAAGTTTTCGTAGTAGAATCATAGTTGGTTTTAACACTAACAATTGGAGTACCCGATTGTTGATACCATTGCTTGAACTTTTCTA
This sequence comes from Alphaproteobacteria bacterium, assembly GCA_031256515.1. Taxonomy (GTDB): domain Bacteria; phylum Pseudomonadota; class Alphaproteobacteria; order WRAU01; family Hepatincolaceae; genus WRAU01. The sequence continues at coordinate 6,275 of JAIRQL010000001.1, read as the reverse complement.
AAGAAACTCCGCTAGCTTTTTCCATTGCATAAACAAAATCTTCGCAGGCAACGGCTTGCCCATCAAAAAGTTCAAAATAAGTTGTAATTCCTTTTTTAAAGTTATCTACCCCGATTAAAGTTTCTATCATTCTGATAACTTCTGAACCTTTATCGTAAACGGTTGTAGTATAAAAATTATTCATTTCAATGTAAGATTGTGGTCTTATAGGGTGAGCTAGCGGACCTTTATCTTCTTGAAACTGAACATTTCTTAATACTTCCACATCGTTAATTCTAGCTATATCCCGATGTCTAATGCTTTCTGAGAATAGGTGATCTCTAAATACAGTTAAACCTTCTTTAAGGGTTAGCTGAAACCAATCACGACAGGTTATTCTATCGCCAGTAAAATTATGGAAATATTCATGAGCTACGATAGATTCAATATTAAAAAAATCATCATCGGTAGCAATATAAGGATCTGCCAACACATAGGCTTCGTTAAAAATATTTAAACTTTTGTTTTCCATTGCTCCAAAGTTAAAATCACTAACTGCTACTATAGAAAATACATCTAGTTCATATTCTAGCCCAAAGGTATCTTCATCCCACTTCATAGAAAGAGCTAAACTATCTAAAGCAAATTGAGCTTGATTTTTCTTCCCTTTTTCCACATAAACACTTAATTTAACATCACGACCACTCATAGTTTTAAATGGTTTAGAGCAAATATCAAAATTACCGGCTACAAAGGCAAAAAGATACGATGGTTTAGGGAAAGGATCATCAAACACACAAGTTCTAATATCGCCTGTGGTAGTATCTGAAATTAAATTACCGTTAGATAACAAAGTTTCAAACATATCTTTTTTAGCAGATATACTAACTTCCCAAACACTCATAACATCTGGTCTATCTATAAACCAAGTAATTCTTCTAAAACCCTCTGGTTCACATTGCGAAGCCATACAAGAATTACTTTTATAAATCCCCATTAATTTAGTATTAGTATAAGGATTAAACTCAACTTCTGTTTGTAGAGTAAACTCATTAGGAACATTGAAAATAGTTAAAACATTACTATCTATCTTATAATCTTGATTATCCTTAAGAACATTACCATTAAGGCTAACACTTTTGGTAGTAAGCTCTTCACCATTTAGATGCATATCAGTTGCTTCGGAATTTTTTTTGATAGTTAAATCCGACTTAACCACAATTTTATCAGCTAAAATTGTAAAATCTAACTTAGTTTTAGTAATTAAGAAATCGGGTTTTTGATAATCTTTTAAATATTTTACAACTGGTTCACTCATTTCTTTTCCTTTAAATTAAACATTTTACAATATTAGTAAATAATTTTATTTTAGATTTAATACTAGGATATTTGTTGTGCGGTGTATAATAATACATAAACAGCAAAAAGATAAAGTATTAAACTAAAAGAAAGTTATTTATCATGGATTTTCTTATATTTAGCTAATAATTCTTCTTCGGTTTCTTTAAATTTTTCGTCAAGAACTATACAATCTGCAGGACATACAGCCACACACTGGGATTCATCAAATGCTCCAATACATTCGGTACAAAGATTAGGATCAATTACATAAATTTCATCACCCTGAGTAATTGCCATATTCGGACATTCTGGCTCGCAAGCAGAACAGTTAGTACAATCACTAGTTATTTTTAAAGCCATATTAAACCTCCAAAATTATACACATTCATAAACATTAGAAATTGGTTGTAGAAAATAACAACTATTAAAGATTTGCCTTTTAACAAGCCTTGCTTCTTTTCCTTTAGTAGCACAAACTAAATTTGCCTCATACTGGACATCAAATTTTGAAGCAAAAAGCTCTTGGCATAAAATAAAATTAGGATCTAATTCTGGTAAAGATTCATAGGCAATTACATCTACCCTGTAGTTATTAGGGTTATATACACTAATTTTAGTACAACCGCTTACAAAACCAACTGCTAATAATATAAAAAACAACTTAATTTTCAATTTTACACCACAAAAAATCAATGATACCTTATAATAATACCTCTTTTTAGATGTACTTTCAATAGCTTACTTTTCTTTTATTAAAAAAAATGGTAATATATACTTTTGATTTTTAGGAAAAAAACAATGGAAAAATATATTACTTTTGATGATGTTTTAATTAAGCCACAATTCTCAAGAATTAATAGTCGTCGTGATGTTGATTTATCAACTAAAATTGGCGAATTATCTCTTAGCTTGCCAATTATTTCTGCTAATATGGATACTGTTACTAATGCAGATATGGCTATTGCTATGCATAAAAATGGAGCAATTGGAGCTTTACATCGTTTCTCTAGCATAGAAAAAAACTCCAAAGCCTACAAAAGGGTTAAAGCCGAAAATGCTGACACTATTATTTCTATTGGTTTAGGAGACTATGAATTTGAAAGAGCAGAAACTTTAATTAATGATGGTGCTAATATTTTATGTATAGATGTGGCACATGGAGCTCAAATAGCTGTTGTTGAACAGTATAATAAAATTGCCTCTAAACATAAAAATGTTGGAATAATTGTAGGTAATTTTGCTACCGGTGATACAGTTAAGCAATTTAGAGAATTATGTGTTAGGGAACCAATGGCTTTTAAAGTTGGTATTGGCGGTGGTAGTGCTTGTTTAACTAGAGTACAAACTGGTTGCGGAATTCCACAATTATCGGCAGTAATTGATTGTGTTAAACTTAACCCTACTACGGCAATAATTTCTGATGGTGGCAAAAAAAATCCTGGTGATATTGCTAAGGCTTTAAGTGTAGGAGCAGTAGCGGTTATGTTAGGCTCAATGTTAGCAGGTGTAGATGAAGGACCTGGAGATATTATTGATTCTTTATATAAACAATATCGTGGCTCAGCTTCGCAAGAGTCTTACGAAGTACAAGGTAAAGTTGCTAAATGGCGAACCTTTGAAGGCGATAGTTTTTTAGTTCCTTATAAAGGTAGTATAGCTGATGTTTTACAAAATATTGAAGGCGGATTAAGATCATCTTTTGCTTATGTTGGAGCAAAAAATATTACAGAATTCCAAGCTAAAGCCGATTTAATAGAGATTTCTACATCTACCATTAAAGAAAACTCCGCACATGGTAAAAATCAGTAAAAATAATATTATTTTTATAACAAAAAATCCCTAATCTACATTATTTATTAGGGATTTAAAACAACAAAGTATACTATATAAAAATGAACGAATTTAAAATTATAGAAAAGTACTTTGCTCCTTTAACCAAGCAGGCTACAACAGAATCTTTAGGATTAAAAGACGATTGTGCGGTAATTACTAGTCAAAATCAAATTATCATTAATGTTGATAGTATCATAGAGGGCGAGCATTTTTTTCCGCAAGATCCCCCAAGCTCCATAGCTCATAAACTTTTAAATGTTAATTTATCAGATATTGCCTCTATGGGGGCAACACCTAAATACTGGACTTTAGCCATCACCCTCCCTAGAAATAGTTTTATTAATGAGCTTTGGCTACAAGAATTTACTAATACTTTAGCTAAAATCCAACAGCAATATAATTTTTATTTAATCTCAGGGGATACAACTTTTAGTAATCATAGTTTAATGCTAAGTGCAAATATTTTTGGTGAAATCCCTAAAAATATTACTCCCCTCAAAAAATCCACTGCTCAAATTGGTGATATAATTTGTGTATCTGGAAGTATTGGCGACGGTTATTGGGGCTTGCAAATGCGGCAAAGTGAAGTTAATAATCAAGCTCTCAATATCCATATCTCCCCTGAAGATAAGAAATATCTTATAAATAGGTATCTTTACCCACAAGCAAGGATTAACTTAGGGAAGCTCTTACTAAATAAAGCCTCCGCTTGTACTGATATTTCTGATGGGCTATGGGCAGATATAGAAAAATTATGCAAATATTCAACAGTTCATGGAGTTATTAATGTGGAAGATATTCCACTATCGCAAGCGGTACATAATATAACAATTGAGGATAAAACTATAAAATCTATCACAGGAGGAGATGATTATGAACTAGCCTTTTGCATAAGTGAAGAAAATTTTGCAGAATTAAAAAACATAGATATTCTCATAACTAAAATTGGATACATAAAAGAAATAGATAATACTAATCATCATATATCTCTTTTTCATAACGGAAACTTACTCCATACTTCTAAAAAAGGCTATAATTATTAATTGTTATTAAAAGTATCAATTTCATTAAATTTAGAATTTCTTGGGTTAGTTTTTATCAAAATATTTCTAGTTTGAGTTCTTACCACAGGGATTCTTCTTCTATCATTATAATTTAAAACTTCTACATTTTTTACTTTATCATTACTATCAAAATTAATAATAATAACTTTAGATTCAACAATAGTTTTATTTAAAAATCTTAATTTTCTGTAGTAAATTTCATAAATATAATACCAAGTATTTTCGCTAAAACTAGCTTTAATAGTGGTTGGACCTAACATATTAAAAATCTCACCCTTAGAAAGACCAGGCTTAACCTTATCAAGAGTTTCAGGAAAGATATAATTACCTTCAGTTCTAAGGTTGGTAGAACAACCAGCAAGGATAATCAATAATCCTAATGTTAGTAGTCTCAGGGCAAAAGAGCTTTTTAAACGATTCATTTTTTCTAATTTTTTTGATAAAATATAATTTTCTCTTAATAATAACAAAAAAAACATGAAAATAAAAGAAAATGATGTAAGATAATCTTTTAAAATTTTTAGGTTATTATTAAATGATTAGATTCTTGTTTTTATATTTTCTGATGTGTATAACATTAGAAGCTAGCAATAAGCTAATTTCTGCCATAGAGATTAACGGCTTAAAAAGAACAGAAGAAAAAACCATCCATGAAGTTATAAATATAAAAATAGGCGATGATGCAGATAGTTTTAATAAAGATGAACTACAGCAATCATTAACTCAGTTAGGGTTATTCTCAAAAATAGATATAACCACCAAAGATACAGAACAAGGCTTAAAAATAAATATAAATTTAAGAGAAAAAATAACAAAATTAATAATTCCCTTAGCTAAAAGTGGCTCAAATGAAACTGCCATAGGGTTATTATACCTAGATAGTAATTTTCTAGGAAGGGGAGATACCTTTGTTGCCGTTGCCATTTACGGAAAAAACACCAATTTATATTCAATTTTTTTAAATAATAAACATTTTTTTGGCACTAATTTTACCAGCTCAGTAGCCCTTTCTTACGATTCTACCACCTTTAATAACCAAAGAGTTTTAGATACAACTACCCCAAATAAAGACAATGAATTTTCTCAAAATACTGCCAAAGGTTCGTATGCTTTTGGCTACAACTTTGGTATGTTTACTACCCTTTTAAGTGCTTCGTATAAAAGTTTTAAAATCTCTAATGCAAAAAATACAGTTTCAAATGGCAATACCTCCTCTATAGCTCCCATATTAATGGTAGATAAAATAACCTACGAAGATTTCCTATCACATGGGTTTGACTTAAAATCTAGTGTTTCTAGAAATATTACAAATTTATCTTCTAATGATATTGAAAGTAAAATTTATAGTACAGCCTTTGAATTAGAAACTGGATATTCTTTTAAAATAGCTCAAAATAGCAAGATTGCACTAGGTTTTGATATGTTATCTTCTGATTTACCCTTTGTAGAGCAAAAACGAACTTTTTACGGCAGAAGCATGCGGAGTTTAGTTGATAAAAATATCTCCTACCAAAATTTTATAGGGGGAACCTTATCTCATGAGTATCTTTTTTACAGTAATAGCACCTTTGGTTTTAGCCATATGATTTTTGCAGAAGGTGGTAAAATCAATGGAAAATTTGATAAAAACTATGTAAACTACACAGGAGCAGGCACCGGCTTAAATATTTACTTTAAAAAAGTAGCAATTCCAGCCTTAGGACTATATATCACTAATAATTTTAAAACTAATATTACTCAAGTAATTTTTGTAATGGGTATGTCAATATAAGGAAAAAGTAATGAGTATTAAACAAGTAATTAATATTAATAGCCTTACTAATAGCAAAAAAACTATAAAAATTAAAGCTACAGAAGAAGATACAATCTACCTAGCTAAAGAAACTGGTGTTGTAAAATTTTTATCACTAGAAGCAACAGTAAGTATAACAAGAAGCATGAATAGATTTAAGGTAGATGGAGAAATTATCGCTGATATTATCCAAGAAGATGCCATAAATTTAGAAGAAATTAATACCCGCCTGCAATTACCAATTAAAAGAATTTATGAAATTCCTG
>JAIRQL010000083.1 GCA_031256515.1 Alphaproteobacteria bacterium | reverse complement strand
ATCCAAGGATAGCCCATCCACCATACTGGAAACTGATAAATTACACAATCTGCCCAAAGGAATTTTTCTATTTCCTCTGTTATATCGTAGCCTTTATCTACATTTGTGATTTTTACATTAAAATTATTTTTTAGAAAAAAATCGTTAGCTAATTGTACTAGAGAATCGTTTAGCTTACCACTAGAATGAGCGAACTCTTTTGCTCCATTTATTATTAGAATATTTTTCATATTTATTACCATATTTTTAGTTATACATTACAAAATATATTATACCTTTTTTCTAACAATTTGATAGCCTGTTCTTACCAAATAATGCAGTGGTGCAGTTATAATATGAATTAATCTTGTAAATGGAAGGATTAAAAATAAAGTCCATCCTAAAAATAAATGCAATAAAGTAATTAATGGCATATTCATAACATAATGATAAGCACTAAAGTTAAAAGATAATAACCCTTGAAAATACCAGCCTAATAAAGCTACTTTATCTCCAGAGTTCATATTATTTTCTACAAATATTGTTATAAATCCTAATACTAATTGGATAAAAATTATTAATAATACTAATTTATCGCCTGTAGAACTATTTATAGAAACTCTATCGTTTGTGAATCTTCTTTTTAGTAAGTAAACCATTGAAATTAACCCAACAACAGCGGCAATACCTCCTACGATATGAGCGATTTCGGCATGAGTTTCATCGGAAATTCCCATTGCTAAAAACATTTCTCTTGGAGTTAAAAAGCCACCAGCATGTCCTAACAGAATAATTATTATAGCAATATGAAACCCTACCATAGAAGCTATAAATAATACTCTTTCGCTAGGTTTATTAAAAAATTGCGAAGATTTTGCCGATACACTATAAGGATTATCTTTTAATCGTGTTAATGATCCGAAGATAAAAACTATCAATGCTACATAAGGGTATAAGCCAAATAAAATACTAAATATAATATCGTTCATGTTTTCCTCTTTAATTTACTTTATTAGAAAAAACAACTTCTTGTTCTTGCCACAGCTCATCTATTTCTTTAGCATTAAGAACCTTAACATCAGTTTCTGTTATTTCTTTATCCATTTTTTTGATAAGATTTTTAAATACAACACTATAAATGCTATCAATTTTTTTATGTCTTAAATATAAGGTATTCATAAGCTCATAGGTTTCACTTAAAAGTTCTTTAGCTTCGCTTTCATTAATTACACTTAAAAACTCTAAAAAAAGCGGGATAAAATCGGGCAATTGTTTAGTGTTATCTATAACAAAATTATGTTTTTCGTAAAGTTCTTTTAAGTCTACTAAAGCCTGCCCTCTTTCTTTAGAATCCCCCCAAACATTATCAAAAAGATATAATGATAAAGAGGGATTGCTATCAAAATAGGCAACATAATTTGACTGTGCTTCGTATTTATCTATAGTTGTAATTTTATCAATAAAATCTGAGACATCAGCCCTTAAATTACTATTTTCTACCTCAGTATTTAGGTTTTCTTTAAGAGATTTAAGGTTAGCTAAATATTCTTCATCAGGATAAAACAACAAATACGATAATATTTTATAGTCCATTAGTTTCTCCTATTTGCCACCAAAAAGATTTTTTCCTTTTTTAGAAACAGTATTTTCTTGCTCAAAATTAAAACCACAAGAAGCCTTTAATTCAAAAGCATCTACCGCATATTCTTTATGAGAAGTAGGAACTACAAATCTATCGGTATAATCGGCAATTGCTAAATATTTATACATTTCTTCGCATTGCTCTTCATTTAAGCCAGCATTTAAGAAATTAGTATTAGGATTTTTCTCAACCAGTTTTGACCTCATAAAGGCTCTCATAGAAAGCATTTTATTAAGAGCATCTTCAATTGGTTTAATATCCCCTGCTGTTAATAAGTTTGCCAAATACGATAATGGAATACTTAAAGATTTCAAGGTTGGAATAATGTTTCCAGCTTGGATTTCTTCATTATAGTTTCTTTGTACTGGCGACAATGGTGGAATATACCAAACCATAGGAAGAGTTCTATATTCTGGATGCAATGGGAAAGCAATACCCCAATCTTTTATCATTTTATAAACTGGAGATTTCTGAGCTGCTTCAATCCATGCTTGCGGAATACCTTCTTTTTTCGCCTCAGCAATTACATTTTCATCAAATGGGTCTAAAAACATAGAAACTTGAGCTTCGTACAGTTTTTTTTCATCAGTAATAGCTGCCATTTCAGAAATTTTATCGGCATCGTATAACAATACTCCTAAGTATCTGATTCTACCTACACAGGTTTCACTACATAAAGTAGGTAAGCCGGCTTCTATTCTTGGGAAACAGAAATTACATTTTTCAGATTTTTGTGAAGACCAGTTATAATAGATTTTTTTGTAAGGACAACCGCTTACACATAATCTCCAGCCTTTACATTTTTCTTGGTCTATTAAAACGATACCATCTTCTTCTCTTTTGTAAGCTGCTCCACTAGGACAAGCTGCTACACAGGTAGGATTTAAACAATGTTCGCATAATCTTGGTAAGTAGAACATAAAAGTTTTTTCAAATTCACCGTAGATTTCTTTGTTTTTTTCATCTTTAAAGTTATAATCTGCAGATCTTCTTTCAAACTCTGTACCAAGTTGATCTTCCCAGTTTGGACCATTCTCTACTTTTTCCATGTGTTTACCAGTTAAAACTGATACCGCACGAGCTGTAGGATTTGTTTTACTTTTTGGAGCATTTTGTAATTTAGAATACTCAAAAGTAAATGGTTCGTAGTAGTCGTCTATGCTTGGCATATTGCTGTTAGCAAAAATATTTTTTAAATTTTTAAGTTTGCCACCTGCTTTAGGTTTTAGTTTGCCATCTTTAGCTTCCCAACCACCGTTGTATTTTTCTTGGTCTTCCCAATTTTTAGGGTAGCCCACACCTGGTTTAGTTTCAACATTGTTAAACCAAGAATATTCCACACCCTCACGAGAAGTCCATACCTGCTTACAACTAACACTACAGGTATGACAACCAATACACTTATCTAAATTTAAGACTTTACCTATCTGAGCTCTTACTTTCATAGTTGTCTTCCTTATTCAAATTCTACTTTATTTAATTTTTTGATAGCAATAAATTCGTCTCTATTACATCCTACTGTGCCATAATAATTAAAGCCGTAAGATAAATGCGAATAACCACCAATCATATGAGTAGGTTTTACTAAAACTTTCGCCAAGCTATTATGAATACCGCCACGATTTCCTGTAATTTGAGAAATTGGAGTATTAATAATTTTTTCTTGAGCATGATACATAAAAGCTAATCCTTTTGGTATTCTTTGCGATACCACAACTTTAGCAGTTACCACACCATTAGCATTAATTGCCTCTACAAAATCGTTATCTTTAAGATTGATTTTTTTCGCATCAACCTCAGATATCCAAATATGCGGACCACCTCTACTTAATGTAAGCATGATTAAGTTATCAGAATAGGTACTATGGATAGTCCATTTAGAATGCGGAGTACCAAAATTTAGTACTACATAATCGTCATTACCTAATTTATTTTTTACATTTTCTATAGTAGAAACATTAACAGGTGGTTTATAAGTAGCAAAACCTTCACCAAAGGCTAACATCCAAGGATGATCTTGATAAATATGCTGACGACCAGTTAAAGTTCTGAAAGGAATATTTTCATGGATATTAGTATAGTATCCAGTGTAATTAACTTCCTCAGAATCTACACCACTCCAAATTGGCGAGGTAATGATTTTTCTAGGTTGTCTTTGAATATCAAAGAAGCTAATTCTTTCTTCTCTTCTACCTTGCACTAAATGAGTATGATTTAGTCCTGTAGATTTTTGTAAAGATTCCCAAGATTTATAAGCAACTTCACCGTTAGTTTCAGGAGCTAAAGTTAAAATAGTATCAGCTACTTTAATTGCTGTATCCATTAATGGACGACCTTTAGAGATTTCCGCCTTAGATACTCCATGAGCTTCTTTTAAATGATGAACCTCCTCTTCGGTATTCCAAGTTATACCTTTACCATTATTCCCTAGTTTATCCATAAGTGGACCTAAGGTAGTAAATTTATCGTAAACTTTAGTGTAATCTCTAACCACAGGCACGATATTAGGCATAGTTTTACCAGGAATTGGTTCGCACTCACCTAAAGCCCAATCTTTAATATCGCTTTGAGCATTTTCTTGTGGTGAATCATGTAAAATAGGCACAAGCACCACATCGGTTTCAGTTTCTAAATAACCTTTAGCCAACTGCGATACTTTTTTAGCAAAGCCACCGTAAATATCTAAATCTGATTTAGATTCATAAAGTGGTTGTAAAGCCTCAGAAAGCGGATGAATAAATGGGTGCATATCTGAGGTGTTTAAATCGTTCTTTTCATACCATGTAGCTGTTGGTAAAACTATATCAGAATATAAACAAGTGGTAGACATTCTAAAATCTAAAGTTACGAGTAAGTCTAGTTTACCTGTTTTATTTTCTTCACTGTATTTTACATACTTAGGTAGATCTTCCCCTCTTTGTTTAATGGTAGTATTAAGCAGAGAGTTTTGAGTACCAAGTAAATACTTTAAGAAGTATTCATGCCCTTTTGCACTACTTCCTAATAAGTTAGAACGCCATACAAAAAGATTTTTTGGATTGTTTTCTAATTCATCTGGTTCTTCTGATGCAAATTTAAGGTTTTTATTTTTTAGCTCTCTAACAATATAATCTTTAATATCAATACCTTCAGCAGTGGCTTTTTTAGATATTTCTATAGGATTCATATTTAATTGTGGAGCTGTTGGTAAAAAGCCCATTCTTATAGATTTTAAGTTAAAATCTATAAATGATAGCTCTTCAAACTCTTTATTACTATAAGTAGGCGATAGTATATCTTTAGGTTTAAAGTTTTCATACTGCCATTGATTAGTATGAGTATAAAAAAATGATGTTGCATTCATTTGTCTTGGCGGACGATTCCAATCTAAGCCAAAAGCCACTGGCAACCAGCCACTTTGTGGTCTTAGTTTTTCTTGACCCACATAATGAGCCCAACCACCACCACTTTGACCAATACATCCGCACATAATTAATAAATTAATTACTGCACGATATTGCATATCACTATGATACCAATGATTCATAGCTGCCCCAATAATTACTAAAGATTTACCATGAGTAATAGAAGCATTTTCAGCAAACTCACGAGCTACTTTAATACAATCTTCGGCACGAACACCAGTAATTTTTTCTTGCCATTTTGGAGTAAATGGTAAATCGTCTTCGTAAGATCTAGCAGTATTGCTGTCATTCAAACCATTTTCTACCGCATAATTGGCTAGCATTAAATCAAAAACCGTAGCTACAAAAATTTCTCCCTCAACAGTAGAAACTTTTTTAGCATGAACTTTACGAGTTATAATATTAGATATGGAGGTATCTTTATTAAAGTATTCTACAGTTTCACCACCAAAATAAGGGAATAAAACTTCTACACTATCTTTTGTGGAATCTTTTAAAGATAAACTCGGATCAATATCTTCACCAGTTATGAGGTTTTTCTTTTCTAAATTCCACTTACCACTATTATCCCAACGGCTACCAGTTGTACCATTAGGGATAACAATTTTAGAAGATAAACCATCAAATACTACTGGTTTCCAGTCGTTATTAGCTTCGCTTTTTAAAGTATCAGCAAAGTCTGAGGCTTTAAGAAGTCTATCAGGAACTAACTTACCATCTTTTTCTTTTAGTTTTACTAAAAATGGCATATCAGAATATTGTTTAACATACTCACTAAAATATGAATCTTGTTTTTTAACAAAATATTCGTTTAATATTACATGCCCCATAGCTAACCCAAAAGCAGCATCCGTACCTTGTTTTACTGGCAACCAGTTATCGGCAAATTTAGCAGCTTCAGAGAAATCGGGAGTTATAACTGAAATCTTAGTACCACGATAACGAGACTCTGCCATAAAATGAGCATCTGGAGTTCTGGTCATAGGGACATTTGACCCCCACATGATAATATAGCCAGCATTATACCAATCAGCAGATTCAGGAACATCGGTTTGCTCGCCCCATGTTTGAGGTGAGCTAACCGGTAAATCGCAATACCAATCATAAAAACTTAAGCAAACACCACCCATTAAAGATAAATATCTAGCACCTGCAGCATAAGAAATCATAGACATAGCTGGAATTGGTGAAAAACCGAATATTCTGTCTGGTCCAAAAGTTTTAGCAGTATATAAATTAGCTGAGGCGATAATTTCGTTAGCAGTATCCCAATCTATCCGTACAAAGCCACCTAAACCTCTTTCGGTTTTATATTCTTCTTTTTTATTGGTAGATACAATGCTTTGCCAAGCCTCTGTTGGAGAACTAAAAGAATTTTTAGCTTCTTTCCATAATTTTAATAGGCTGGCTCTAATTAAAGGGTATTTAACTCTTTGAGCCGAATATAAATACCAAGAGTACGAAGCTCCACGAGGACAACCTCTTGGTTCATGATTTGGTTGATCTGGTCTGGTTTTAGGGTAATCGGTTGCTTGGGTTTCCCAAGTAATAATACCACCTTTAACATACACATTCCAGCTACAAGAACCAGTACAGTTTACACCATGTGTTGACCTTACAACTTTATCGTAAGACCATCTATTTCTGTAAAAGCTCTCAGATTTTCTACTTTCGGCTGATAAATATCCGTGATCTTTAGAAAAAGAGTTTACTTCTTTAAGAAAAAATAATTTTTTTAAGAAAGACATAATTAC
>JAIRQL010000032.1 GCA_031256515.1 Alphaproteobacteria bacterium | reverse complement strand
ATCCCATTTCATCTATGTATTGTACCACTGTTGCCGTACCTACATCAACAATTATACAAGGATTTTTTTTATAAAAAATAGCCCACTCACTTTTTGCAATAATATCTAAACCGATACTTGATACTTCCCTAGCTTTAGTTTTTAAAGAAAGTTTATAGTTAGCAGAATCAATAATTAATACCTTCGCTTGATATTCTTTCTCTAAAAAAAGTTTAAGTGGTAAGTTGTTAGCTTTTACTACCGAAGATATTACAAAAATATTATTTTCAAAATATTTCTTAATTTCAGATAAATTTTTAATATCCTCTAAAACTAAAGGTTTTGAGGAAATATAAGATTTAGCAATAATCTGGTTGTTTTCTAGCACCGCAAACTCAATAGTGGTATTACCAATATCAACCGCTATAAAATTATCTACTTGCAAAAGAATCTATCCATTATATATATATTTTATATTATAAGCTAAAACAAAGTAATCGCTAGTAGATTCTTTAATTTCTTGAAAAATCTTTTAAATAGTTGTTTTTTATCCTTGTTTACAACCTAATATTAAAATAATTAAAAGCCAAAGACCTCGCCAGCTGTAATTATTTCTTTATTACCTTTTATATCTAAAACTAAATAACCCTCTTTAGTTATATCGGTAAACACTCCTGTTTTTAAAATATCACCAACTTTAATCGTAATTTCTTGTTGGTATCCATATAGCTTTTGCTTAAATTTCTCTATGATATTTATTTTATTATCTTGCAAATTTTGAAGATACTCCAAGAATTTATCTTCTAGCTTATTGGCAAACAATAAATTGTTAAGTTTATTTGAGGTTATATCAAATAAAGAAATAGTATTATATTTATTAATTTTAGGTGCAGATAGTAAATTAACCCCTATCCCTACTATAAGGTAGTCTTCATTTTTTTTGTTTTTAGCTACCTCTAATAAAATACCAGAAATTTTTGCTTTAAAATCTTGATTATCCTCTTTATTCCCCATTACAAGAATATCATTAGGCCACTTAGATAAAATTTGCCAATTTGAAATATTATTTACTAGCAGCAAATCAGATAAAACTTCTCTAAGGCTTACTGAGGCTAAAATACTAAGCAATCCTAATTCTCTTAGCTCAAAGTATTTTCCGATTTTTAAAACTATACTTAAATATAAATTACCAGTTGCCGATTGCCATACTGACCCTAATTTCCCTTTTCCCATTGTTTGGTTATTGGTAATAATAGAAAAAATATCTGGCAAATTTGCTTCATTTTCTATTAATAGTTTAGCTTGAGCATTTGTGCTGTCTATAGTATCAAAAAAACATCTAATCATTTATCTATCTCCTGATTTTAGAAAAATAGATGTTTTGTTATACATCTAACTTTAAATACCTAAAAAAGGAATGTTATTACTTCTTCTAATACTCTTATAAGTGGTACTAAAAACACTATAAATAAAACTGTAAATAAGAATAAAAATCCTAATGTAAATTTAGCTAAAAAATTACCCTTAATAGCATAAAAATTAATTGCTACATCTTCATAAGAATCAAAATACATAATTTTGATAACTTTCAAGTAAAAATACATCATTACAACACTTAATAAAGCCAATAAAGCCCCTAGTAAATAGTATTCACTAGTAAATACTGAGTATAGTACAAAAATTTTACCAAAGAAACCTGCAGTAATTGGCAATCCTGCCATAGAGATTAAAAATGTACTTAAGATAAAAGCCAAATATGGATGATTTTTATACAATCCTTTCAAATCATAAATATCTACTATAGATTTATTATCTCTTTTAAATAGCATTAAGGTTCCAACAAAGCCAACCAAAGCAATACCATACGATAAACTAAAGATAATTAAATTTTTTACAGCAATTACCGATGGCGATAAAGCAATCATTAGCATATAAGACATATTAGCAATAGAACTATAAGCAATAAAACTTTTAATATTTGTTTGATAAATAGAGACAATAAATCCAATCAAAGCCGATAAAACTATCAACAAAACAACAATCTGTTGCCATTGGGAAATTACACCGCCAAACGGCTCCCATAAAATTCTAATAAGAATAAAGAATATACTAAATTTAGATACCACCGATAACATTAAAAGTACAAACTTATTAACTCCCTTATAAACATCTGGAGTCCACATATGGAAAGGAACAAGAGAAAGTTTAAAGCCAATACCTACTAAAATCATCACTATCCCAATTAGTAATACCCAGTTTTTAGTATCGCTATCTACAACTGATCTAATTTCAGTAAAGTTAGTTAATCCTGTATAACCATACACTAAAGAAATTCCGTATAATAAAAATGCTGTACCTAAAACTCCTAAAAGAAAATATTTAATCCCTGCCTGAATTGAAGGTATATCTTTTTTATCCATAAACATTAATATATAAGTACAAACTGTGGTTAATTCTAGTGTAACATAAAATGCGATAAAATCATTGCTAGAAATCATCAGCAAATTACCCACTAAAAAGAATAACATTAAAACAATATATTCAAATTGGTGAATACTTTTATCTATCAGATAAAGTCTAGATAATATAGCAATTATTAAAACAAAAAAGATTATTACCAGTTTAAACAGAAAAATTATTGGAGATATAATAAATAAGCTATGAAAAGTTTCAACATACATATCACCAATTGCATATACTAAAATAAAGCCAAAAATTATTGCAATAACACTTAATGAAGACACTCTATTAAATAGTAAAACTTTAGTTTCTGTATCTTGAACTTTAGTAAACAAACCTAACAATAATAATAAAAATGCTACTATTACTAAGTAAATTTCTGGTATAGCTATAATAAAACTAGATGAACCAATATTAATCATTTATTAACCTTTTCTTGTTATACAATTCCGAATTAAATCTTATATATCATTCTGAATAATTATTCCATTTTTAAAGCTCTCCATTAGCTTAGACACTGAGGAATGCATAATATCTAAAAATATATCAGGATAAACCCCCATAATTATAATAACTAATACAATTATGCTTAATCCTGTAATTTCATAGAAATTAATATCTTTAAAAGACTTAGTATATTCATTAACATTACCAAATACCACATAACGATTAAATCTGATAATTACCACCGCACTAATTAATATGGTAAAACAAAATAATATGGCAAAAAATCTGTTATGTTGGAAAATCCCCAATAATGATAAAAACTCACCAACAAAACCATTAGTTAAAGGTAATCCTATATTTGCTAATCCTATTAAAACTATAAAGATTGAAAGAATAGGCATAGGAGTAGCTAAACCCATAAAATACTCTTTATTATTAGAATCAAGTCTTGCTTTTAAATAAACTATTACTAAGAATATCCCAGCAGTGTAAGTAGAATGGCTTATCGCCTGAAATATAGCTCCTTCAATCCCTTGAGTATTTAAAGAAAATATTGCTGCAACAATTAATGCTAAATGCGATAAAGAAAAATAAGCAAATAATTTTTTAATATTAGATTCTGTAAAAGCAATAAATCCAGCATAAAATAAAGTAATTATACTTAATATATATATATATGTAGAAGCATCAAACATCGCCAAAGGAAACATCGGTATAAGTATTCTAATCATACCATATACCCCATATTTCATTAGCACTCCTGATAAAATAATATTTAATGAAAGTGGTGAGGTCTCATAAGTATCAGGTAGCCAGCTATGGAAAGGAAATATCCCAGATTTAATAGCTAAAGCAATAAATATCGCTGTAAATAAATATACTTGTACTTTATAATCAAAGGCAAAAGTATCAAAAAACTGCATAGATGAACTTTTAGTTATAGCAACCATCGCAATAATTGCTATTATCATTAACATAGACCCAGCAACTGTATACATCATAAATTTAAAAGTAGAGTACAGTTTATTGCCACTACCAAAAACTCCCATTAAAAAGAATACAGGAATCATTGAGGCTTCATAAAAAAGATAAAACAAAATTAAATCAAGTGAAGCAAAAGTTCCTACAGAAAAAGATAAAATTGCTAAAAATGATATGGCATATAATTTAGCATTATTTTGCGGTATTTCTATAAATAAGAATATCATCAAAAATAGCAAACTACTAAAAACTAAAAACAGTAAAGATATACCATCAACACCTAAATAATAGTTAAAATCTATAGAAGGTATTAGGGCAATCTTTTCAACAAACTGATAATCACCATCTATTTTTATAAAACTAAATAAAATATATAAGCATAATACCAAATGAATTACAGAGGTTAAGATAGTTATATATTTAACACTCTTAGCAATTAATTCTTGTTCGCCTCTAATTGTTAAAATAATTAGAATTGCTACTATAGGTAAAAAAATTAAAAAAGATAATATAGGCATTGAAAACATTATTTAATCCCCAATATAAAAAAACAATATGTTAAAATTAAAAATACACCCAATACCATCACCACAGCATAAAAGTTAATAAATCCCGTTTGCAAAGAGGAAAAGGTTCTTGATATTCTATACATAAAACTTGCAAGAACATTTATACCGTATTTGTCGTAAAGATTATCATCAAATTTACCAAACATTCTTGAGATTTTGAGTGATGGGTTCACAATACAATATTCATAAATTTCATCAAAATAAAATTTATTCAATACAAGATTGTAAACACTTGGGAAAGTTTTTTTCATTTTATTAGAAAGCCCTTTTTCTCTGATATAAATTACATAAGTTAAAAGGAATGCAAAAACAACTAAACCAAGAGTTAAATATTCTATATGATGTTCTAAAGTATCTTTTGGTAAAGTTTTTATAGTAAAATATAAATCTGACCATAAGAATTGCGATGTTTCTCCTACAAAACTATCATATAAGAAAGTTCCAGTCAATACCGATAAAATAGCTAAAGTTACCAGAACCACTAAAATTCCTAATGGGCTTTCATGAACATGAATATGCTCTTTGTTGTAATTTTCTTTTAAGTGGAAAACATTTATTATTAATCTTAAAGAATAAAATGAGGTAAAAAATACTGCGATGATTGCACTGTAATAGGCAAATTTCACATAATTAGACAAGATTTCATCCTTATAAATATAATTAAGGATAGCCTCTTTAGAGTAAAATCCTGCAAATCCTGGTATACCAATTAAGGCTAAAAACCCTACAACCATACAAATATAGGTTAAAGGCATTTTTCGCCATAGATTTCCCATTTTATTGATATTTTGTTCGCCGTTCATACCATGAATTACACTACCAGCTCCTAAGAATAATAATGCCTTAAAGAAAGCATGAGTAAATAGGTGGAAAAATGCGGCAGAAAATGCTCCTACTCCAATAGCTAAGAACATATAACCAAGCTGCGACATCGTTGAATAAGCAATAATTCTTTTAATATCTTTTTGCATACAAGCTACTAATGCTCCATAAAGGGCAGTAATTCCAGCAAAAACTAAAATAATATTTCTAGCTAACCCTGAAAGCTCATAAATTGGAGCTAACTTAATTACCAAGAAAACCCCTGCTGTTACCATCGTAGCAGCATGTAGTAATGCCGAAACTGGAGTTGGTGCTTCCATTGCATCTGGCAACCAAATATGTAAAATTATTTGTGAAGACTTCGCAAAAGCTGCTAATAAAAAGCTAATAGCAATAAAATCTATATAACTAATATCTATACCAAAAATATTAAAATGAACCCAAGCCACATTAGCAACTGCTAAGTTAATATCTGCAAAGTTCACACTACCAATTAAAGCAAAAATAGCAAAAGTTCCTAATAAGTATCCTATATCAGCAAATCTATTTACTAAAAAAGCCTTAGCTGAAGCCTTTTTTGGAGCTTCTGCTTTATACCAAAATACTATTAATAAATAAGAACAAAAACTTATTAATTCCCAACCAATAAACATTTGAATTAAATTGCTTGAAGTAACCAGCATAATCATAGAAAAAGTAAATAGGCTAAGATATGCTTGAAATCTTGCGAGATTATCTTCTTTAGCTATATAAAAATACGAATAGAAGTGTACTAAAAACGAAATAAAAGCAACCACAAAAACCATAATGATTACAAGTTTATCAAAAACAAAATCTAAATTAACTATTAAATTACCAGAAATAAACCAATCATGTAGTTCGTAGACAATGGTTGTTTCTTCCATTTTTATCATATTCATTAAAAACCATAATGAAAAAACCGCAGATAACCCTGTAGCAATAGTTGTTATTAACCAAGCAAGAAAATTCAGAGAATTACTATTTTCCAGTTTATTACTAAAAATAGAAATTATACCAGCTGCTAAAAAAGCTAAAAACGGTAATAATATTATAGACCAAATCATAATTAACTTATCCTCTTAAATTACTCAAATCATCAACAACTGTAGTAAATCTACTATTAAAATAAACGATTAATGCTACTAATGCTATAGCTATTTCTGTAGCTGAAACTGTTAAAATAAATAGCACAAATATCTGTCCTTTAAAGTCGCTCCAATAATTTGAAAAAATTATAAAATTAATATTAATTGCCAAAAAAATAACTTCCACCGACATAATTAAAGATACGATACTTTTTCTATTAAGAAATATCCCAAAAATACCTATAAAAAATACCAAACCGCTTAATATTAAGTAATGAAATATTGTAATTTCCATTATTTTATACCTCTTTCAATTTCTACCTTAACTGCTTTTACAGAATTTTCACGACTACGAATATTTTGTAAAAATACATCTTGTCTTTGATTGGTTGTAGATGTTTCTTTATCTACAATTATCACCGCTCCAATCATAGCTACAGTTAAAATTAATCCGCCAACTAAGAATAAATAATAATATTGATTAAAAAATAGTTGACCTAAATATAATACTGCATCACCAAGCTGAGCAAAATTACTATCCATAACTACTGGATTAATACCTGCAATTCCTTCAAAAAGAGATACAAACAATTCTACACCTAAAACAACCAGCAAAAGAAGTGCAAAAAGAGTATATTTTGTAAAAACTTTTCTTTTTTCTTTAGTTCGTAGGTTAATTAACATCACCACGAATAAGAACAATACTGCAACCGCTCCTACATAAACGATTATTAAAACCATTGCTAAAAATTCGGCTTTTAATAGTACAAATATAGCTGCTGCATTAAAAAAAGCAAAAATCAATAAAAGTATAGAATACACAGGATTTTTGGCAGAAACCACACCTATGGATGCTAATACTAACACTGTACCAAATAAATAAAAAATTATCGCTTCTATCATTACTTTTCCACTTTTACTATTATTATTTTATTAATCATCTTTATATTTTTTCTAAAGATATTTTATAAATTTATCTGCCTTTTTAGAATTTAGCAAACAGCTATCAACTATTCTAATTTTTTTATTGTAGGATTTATTTATAAACTGCTAATTCTTGCATTTTTTGTTTTAAATAGTTTTCCCATCTTTCACCATTAGATAATAACTTTTCTTTAGTGTAATATAATTCTTCTCTTGTTTCTGTTGAAAATTCTACATTTGGTGTTTCAACAATAGCATCTACAGGACAAGCCTCTTCGCATAAACCACAATAAATACACTTAGACATATCAATATCGTAGGTTAAGGTTCTTCTACTACCATCGTTTCTTTTTTCCGCAGAAATAGTAATAGCTTGTGCTGGACAAATTGCTTCACATAATTTACAAGCGATACATCTTTCTTCACCATTTTCATATCTTCTTAAGGCATGTTCTCCTTTAAATCTATAACTAACCATTGATTTCTCATACGGATAATTAATAGTTACTGATTTTTTAAAGAGCATATATTTACTAGTTAAGATTATTCCTTTAAAAATATCTATTAAAAGTAAAGATTCTAAGAAATTTGATATTCTTTGTATTAGTTTATTGTTTTCCATTTTTATCTCCTAATAACTTGAAGGAATGTAATCAATTAATCTTAAGATAACTGCTAAGAATACAAAAAATAGCAAGCTAACTGGAATAAACACTCTCCAACCTAATCTCATTAGTTGATCGTATCTGTATCTTGGTAAGATACTTCTTAACTGAATCATTAAAGTTAAACAGATAATTACCTTTAATACAAACCAAAAGAAACTTGGGATTAAATTAAACGGAGCAATATCAAATAAAGGCAACCAACCACCTAAAAATAAAATAGTAAAGAATGAGGACATTAAAATCATGTTAGCATATTCAGCTAAAAAGAATAAAGCAAAAATAAAACCAGAATATTCAGTATGATAACCACTCACAATATCAGATTCTGCCTCAGGTAAATCAAAAGGATGGCGATTAGTTTCTGCCACTATGATAATAAAAAACAAAATTGCCATTGGAAACAATTTAATAATATACCACATATCTTGTTGAGCCAACACAATATTGGTAAGGTTAAGGCTTCCGGTTAAAAGCACTACACAAACAATTACCACACCCATTGCAATTTCATAAGAAATCATTTGCGATGCGGATCTTATTGATCCTAAAAAAGAATACTGCGAATTACTAGCCCAACCAGCCATAATTATACCATAAACTGCTAAAGAAGAAATTGCCATTAAGTATAAAACACCTACATTAAGATTAGCAAAAACTACCCCCTGTTCTACAGGGATAATCACCCATCCTAACAGAGCCACTAAAAAAGTAATTACTGGAGCTAATAAAAATATAAATTTATTAGAATTTGCAGGGAAAATCATTTCTTTAAGAAGTAGCTTAACCCCATCAAAAATAGGTTGTAATAATCCTAAAGGACCAACCACATTCGGACCTTTTCTTCTAGCTACAAGTCCATGAATTTTTCTTTCCCACCAAGTAAGGTAAGCAACACACATCATAATTACTAAAATAATAATTACAGCCTTAACAAACATGCTTACAAAAGGTACATATTCTGCTGTCAATCCTACTAAAGAGAAAAGAAAAGCAATGAATTCTTGAATTATATTAGAAAGATATAGCAACATATTGTTTCTCTTAATTAATTTACTCTAAGCTGTTTTTTTAACAAATAATTTTGTACATTCTGCCATTTTTACAGAATTTTTACTGATAATATCAGTAATATAATAGTTAGTTATAAGGGACTTTACATCACCATTTAAACTAAAATTCATACTAAGGTTATCTTTTTTAAATTCTGCAACTGCAAAATTCATTGAAGCAAATCTAGGATTAACTTCAGAGATTTGCTTTCTTAAATCTTCAAGAGTTTCCATTTTTAAATCAACTCCTACATATTCGGCAAATTTTCTGATAATTTTCCAAGATTTTTTAGATTCCCCAACAGTTGGAACTGCTTGATATGATCTTTGTAATCTACCCTCAATATTAACATAAGTACCATCTTGTTCTAACCATAAGTTAGAAGGTAGAATTACATCAGCTCTTGCTGCCCCTTTATCGCCATGATGCCCTTGATAAACCACAAAAATATCTTTAGGAAGGCTATCAAAGTCAATGTTATCCACATTATTAAGCCATAATAACTTAATATTTTTGGCTTTTGTAGCACTAACAATACTATCAGCATTGATTTTTTTATCTTTAGATACAAATCCAGCTTCCATTGAGCTTAACATACCAGCTGAGGTATTTAAAACATTATAGCCATTCCAGTTATCCTGAATCATATTATATTTAATAGCAATTTCTTTAGCTAATGAAACAATATCACTAGAATTATTACCAACAAAAGCACCTATTCCTAAAACAAGCATAGGTTTTTTAGATGATTTTAATTTTTCGGCAAATGGATGTTTACCATTTAAAATATCTTGCAGTAAAGAGATATTACTACCTAGATAATCATATTTATAATTACCATCATATTTTTCACCAATCACAGCCATTTCAAAACCACCACGAAGGTATCTTTTTCTTAATCTGGCATTTAAAATTGGAGCTTCAAATCTAGGATTAGAACCAACAATTAAACAACTATCAGCTTCTTCAATTCCGGCAATAGTTGTATTAAATAGATACGATCCTCTATCTTCTACATCAAAATTTACATCAATTACATTATTTTCTGCTGAATTTGTAATAAAACGACAGTCAATATTATCAGACCCCAAAGCATTAAATAATTTTTTAGTAATAAAAGCAGTTTCAATATCAACAAAATCACCCATTAATGAAGCAATTTCACTGCCCTGCAGAGATTTTAATTTATCAGCAATGGTTCTCATCGCTTCATTCCATGAAGATTTAACTAACTTGCCGTTAATTCTAATCATTGGAATATCTAATCTTTGGATTCTTAAAGCATCTACAATATATCTTGATTTATCACCAATCCAGCTTTCATTAATACTGTCATTAATTTTTGGCATGATTCTTAATACAGCAAGACCTGTAGCATCTACCTTAATATTGCTACCCACAGCATCTAAAACATCAATTGTTTCTGTGGATATTAATTCCCAAGGGCGAGCTTTAAAAGCATAGCTAGAATTTGTTAAAGCACCAACAGGACACACTTCCGCTAAATTTCCTGAAAGTTCTGAGCTTAAAGATTTAGAAATATACATACTAATTTCAGTATGATCACCTCTACCTAAGGCTCCTAATTCTTGGATACCAGCAATTTCTGTAGCAAAACGAATACATCTAGTACAATGGATACAACGGGTCATATAAGGAGTAATAAGTGGACCAAAATCTTTTTCCTCCACAGCTCTTTTAACTACATTGATGGCACTTTTATCTAAACCATAACGATAAGTTTGATCTTGCAAATCGCATTCGCCACCTTTATCACAAATCGGACAATCAAGCGGATGATTAATAAGCAACATCTCTAAAACCATTTTTCTAGCTTTATGGATTTCTGGAGTTTCGGTTTTAACTTCCATACCCTCAGAAATAGTTGTTGCACAAGAAGGCACTAATTTTCTTGAACCAGAAATCTCAACCATACACATTCTACAACTACCAACTGAAGGTAATTTATCGTGATAGCAGAATCTTGGTATTGAGACACCCAAGCTATCACAAGCCTGAATTATGGTTAATCCTTCAGCTACTTCATGCTCCGATCCATTAATAACAATTTTAGGCATCTAGTATCCTCTTATATTTGTAAACTTTGTTTTATATCTTCTTTATAATGCTTTAAAAAGCCTCTTACAGCAAATACTGTAGCATCGTTTAAAGCACAAATGGTTGTACCAAATGTATCGTCCATGATTCGCTCTAGTAAATCTACATCCGAAGGTTTAGCTTCTTTATTTATGATATTATTCATAATTTTAACCGCTGCTGCTGACCCTTCACGACAAGGAGTACATTGCCCACAACTTTCATGATTATAAAAAGATACAATATTTTTCATGGCTTTTAAAATTTCTACCGATTTATTAAAAACTATCACCGCCCCTGTCCCTAGCGAGCTACCAACAGCTTTCATTCCTTCAAAATCCATAGTTAATCTTTCACATAAATGAGCAGGAATAATAGGGGTAGAAGAACCACCAGGTATTACCGCTAGTAGATTATCCCAGCCACCAATAACTCCGCCACAATGAGTTTCTATTAATTCTTTAAAACTAATTCCTAATCTTTCTTCAACTACACAAGGATTATTCACAAACCCTGAAATACAAAACAACTTAGTACCAGCTGCCTCAGCTACTCCCATAGATTTATACCAGTCTGCCCCTCTTCTTAAAATAGTTGGGACAACTGCAATAGTTTCAATATTGTTAATTACAGTCGGATTAGCATATAAACCGCTTACAGCAGGAAAAGGTGGTTTAATTCTTGGAAAACCTTTTCTACCTTCTAAACTTTCAAGTAAGGCTGTTTCTTCTCCACAAATATAAGCACCAGCCCCAAAGTGAATATAAATATCTAAGTCATACATTCCTAAACAATTTTTACCTAAAAGACCATTAGCATAGGCTTCATCAATAGCTTTTTGTAGATTTCTTGTTTCTTGGATAAATTCACCACGAATATAGATATAACAAGTTTTAGCTTCAATAGCATACGAAGTAATAATTGCACCTTCAACAATCTTATAAGGTTCGTGCCTTATGATTTCCCTATCTTTACAAGTGCCAGGTTCGCCTTCATCACCATTAATCACCAAATATTTTGGACGAGGATCTTTTTTATTAATAAAAGACCATTTCATACCAGTAGGAAATCCTGCACCACCCCTACCTTTGAGTTGCGAATTTTTTACTTCATTAATAATATAATCAGCACCTTTCTCTAGAGTTTCTTTAAGATTAGAAAAATCTCCAAGTGATTTTGCTACCTCAAAGCTAACTCCTTTTGTACCATATAAATTATTAAAAACTCTATCAATTTTTTCTAACATTAATTAACCTCTATTAACTACAAGAGTAGTATATAAACTATTCTTCAAGCAACGATTTTCTTACAATAAATTTTTCTTCTAATGGCAAGCCATTTTTTAAATCTGCAACCTGCTTTGCTAAACTTTCTTTAGTTACTTCTTCTACAAAAGTATCATTAATCTTTACAGCAATAGCATTAGAACAAGCCCCAAGACATTCAACTTTTTTAACACTAAATAAACCATCTGCTGAAACATTGCTGTTAAGAGTTCCTGTAATTTCTTTCGCATATTTATGTAATTCATCACTACCTTTCATACAGCATACAACTGAATTACAAGTTTGAATTAAATATTTACCAACTGGATTTAAATTATACATGGAATAAAAATTAGCAACCTCAGCCACCGACATAGTTGCCACACCTAAGTATTTCGCCACATGGTCAATAACTTCTTCTGTTAAAAAGCCACCATTTTGATTTTGTGCCATAGTTAACAACGGCATAATTGCACTAAATCTTTTACTTTCAGGATATTTTTTAAGAATATCTTGAGCTAATTTTTTATTTTCTTCACTAAAGCTAAATTCTGCGGACATTTTTTTAACCTATCTATCTATTTCACCAAAAACCACATCTAAACTACCTAAAATAGATGGTAAATCGGCAAGCTGATAACCTGCACCGATTTGTTTAATTGCTTGTAAATGAGCAAATCCATTTGATCTTAATTTTGCTCTATAAGGCTTGTTTTTTCCTTTTGATACTAAATAAACTCCAAATTCTCCCGTTGGAGTTTCTACTGGCATATAAACTTCTCCTTCTGGGACAAAAAAACCTTCTGAGAAAAATTTAAAATGATGGATTAAAGATTCCATAGATTCTTTCATGCTTGCTCTTTTTGGTGAAGTAAATTTATAGTTATCTACCTTAACTTCTCCCTCTGGCATATTGATAATACATTGTCTAATAATTTTTAAACTTTCGTATACTTCGCCAATTCTTACTAAAAAACGGTCATAAGCATCACCATGAGTACCAACAATTATATCAAAATCTAGTTTGCTATAAATTTCATAGGGTTGAGCTTTTCTTAAATCCCAAGCAATACCAGAAGCTCTTAGGTTTGGTCCTGTAAAGCCATAATCTAAAGCCTGATCTTTATCAACCTTACCAATATTAACCGATCTTTGTTTAAAGATTCTATTATCAACCACTAAATCCATAGCATCTTTAAAATCTTTTTCAAATTTATAAGTCCAGCTATCAATTTTACCTAACAAACCCTCAGGTAAATCTATAGCTACACCACCCACACGGAAATAATTAAGATGTAATCTTGCTCCAGTTGTGGCTTCAAAAAATTCCATAATTTGTTCACGAGATTCAAAAGCCCAAATCATTGGGGTCATTGCCCCTGCATCCATTGCTTGCGCCCCTAGTCCAAACAAATGCCTAGAAATTCTACTTAATTCTGAAAATAGAACTCTAATATATTTAGCTCTTTCTGGAATTTCTAACTGTAATAATTTTTCAGCAGCTAAAACCCAAGCATGTTCGTAATTAATTGGCGAAACATAGTCTAATCTATCAAAAAAAGGAATATTCTGAGTATAGGTTTTATGTTCTATAAGTTTTTCTGTACCACGATGAAGTTGCCCCACATGTGGTTCAACTCTTTTAACTAATTCACCATCCAATTCTAGAACCATTCTTAATACTCCGTGAGAAGACGGATGTTGTGGTCCAAAATTTAATGTTGTTGTTCTAACTTTTACCTCTTCAGACATTTAAAATCCTATAAAACACTCAATTTTCATTTTAATTTTTATAAATACTATTTATCTTTTTTATTTAAATAATTAAAAGTATCTGCTTCTATTTTATCCATCCAAGGATTATTATAAGAATTATCTCTATAAGCCTGAGTTAGCTCTACAGGCTTATACATTACTTTTTGATATTCTTCATTAAATTCTACTTCAACAAAACCAGTTAAAGGAAAATCTTTTCTTAAAGGACTTCCTTCAAAACCAAAGTCTGTTAATATTCTTCTTAAGTCTTTATGCCCGCTAAAATATATACCAAACATATCGTATACTTCTCTTTCTAACCAATCAGAATTAGTATAAATATTTGATAGAGAATCAATAATATTTTCTTCAGAAATATTAACTTTAATTTTTAATCTTAAGTTATTAGCTAAACTTAACAGCAAATAAACCATTTCAAATCTTTCTTCTTTCTCTGGATAGTCAACCGCTG
>JAIRQL010000084.1 GCA_031256515.1 Alphaproteobacteria bacterium | reverse complement strand
TTTTCTTTATTCTTAGTCTTTTCTACTTCTTTTTTTGTTTCTGTAACAATATATTTACATAATATATTGTTTATCCTTTCTGCATAATGTTTATTTTTGGTAGCAATTTCTACTAAAGCATAAACTCCACCCATTCTCGGAATATTATTGCTATTGTCTAATAAAGTTACAGCATCTTTAATATTAACTTCTTCAGTCATATCATTTCGTATTGTAGTAAGTATCACAGCCATTATAGCCAATAAACCACCTATAATTAAACCTAAAATTTTTAAATTATCAGATTTGTCCTTATGCATTAATATATTACATTCAATAATTGAGTTTATTGATAAATCTTTCGGTGCAAAAGCATATAAAATAGAGACAAACATAACTACTAATAGCAAACCATATACCAGTCTAAATAATTTTTTTTTACTTAAAAAAAGTTGTTCTCTAACTATATATTTTACTAGTATATGATATATAACAGTAGGAAACACTATATATACTAATATCTTAAGTATAAGATAATCTTTTATAAACGAAATAAGAAATAAATTTTCAATACAAAAAAAAATTATGGCAGTAATTATAATTATTATAATGAATAAAAGATTATTCTTAAATTGTTCAACTGTTTGAAGATATAAATTTTTTATATTAAATGGAGTTTGTTGGGTCCATAAACAATCTATAATATAATACAACAAACTCCATAATATAAAGAGTAACATAATGTTTAGTAAATAATTATTAAATAGATTTACCTTTATGCTAATAACAAAGCCAACAGAAATAATTGATGGAAAAAAATATCTTCCCAAAAATCTTAAATTTTTTTTAGATAAAATAAACTTTTTTAGTTCAACTATTATAATTTAATTTCCCCTAATACTCTTATTTTAGTTTGGGTATTACCGAGTCGTCTTTTCGTCCACAACCATAACCATCAGCCTTACCACAATTATCTTCACTTAAATTATCATAATAATCAGTGTATTTTAATTCACTAACTACGATTGTTTCTTTTTGTTCTTCATTTGGTTTAATTATCATAATTTTATTATCCTATAATTTTCCTATTAATACTCTTATTTTAATTAAGTAAAAATATTTCTAGTTTTAAGAACTAAGGATAATCATTAAAAACTGGATAACCACCATCAGTACGACCACAACTTTCACAAGGTGAATCATCATCAACATCTTTGTTTAAATTATCGTAATAATCGGTATATTTTAACTTGCTAACAATAATCTCTTCTTTTTGTTTGTTTATCATAATTTATTATCCTCTAGTTTTTCTATTAATACTCTTTTAGTTATTTCTTTAACAAAATTACAGTGTGCTTGAATTTGTTTTGGGGTAGAAATGAATCGTTCTGCATCGCAACCGCCAGCACAATGCCATTTGGCAAAGCAATCTTTACATTCTATGGGTTTATTATTTTTTACTTGTTGTTCTATTTTTGCATAATTTATATCTGCTAAATGCTTTGTGTTGCTATACACAAAGCTATTAAAATGGTTATCTCTAATAGATGATACTCTATGGCAAGAACTAATATCTCCTGTTGGAGTTAAACAAAGTTCTCCTCCGCAAAAATGCTGTTTTAAAGAACTAACGGCATTTGAAACCGAATTATAAACTTTTATACCTTTTTGTTTACCTAGTTCTCTGGCTTTGAAAAAGGCATCAATAAAATCATTATAAAAAGTTGTACTATCACTTTGTGGGTCAGATACTTGTTCAAAATGAACTCTATTAACATTAGGATAGTTATTTACAATAAATTCTACCATATCAGTCATTAAATAAACATTATTACGAGTAATAGTGCTTCTTATACTATATGGAATTTCCATTACTGTTAATTTTTTTATGGCTTCATCAATTAAGGGGAAAGATTTTACCTCAGGCTTACTAAACCCTCTTTGCAGGTTCTGTATTTCTGGTAAAACTTCAAAAGAAAGACCAATTTTAATTTTGTGTTTTTTTATAAAATCTAACTTTGAATTAGTTAATAATGTGCCGTTAGTGGTAATTGAAAAAGGGAAATTAGAATCATTTGTTTTGCTTAAAACATATTCTACGGCATAAACCAATAAATCCCAAGTCATAGTAGGTTCGCCACCACCAATAAAATTTATAGATTTATTTTTATTTGGTTGGCTTAAGAAATAATCTAGGGTTTGTTTAAGTTTTTCTTGGGTTATTTTTTCATTAGAATGGGCTTCTTTAGCAAAGCAATAATCACAGCTTAAATTACAAATTTGCGATAGTATTATAACTAAATGAGATTTATTCTTAGTGGTTTCACTATAATTAGGTTTTAATGTTGGCATTTTTTCAAGTACCAATAGATGCTTACCCATTGAGGATTCTATTTCGGCATTTGACAAATCAGCATTTTCAATATATTTTTTTACTACTTCTGCACCAGTATTGTTCGTATCAAAAAGAACTCCTCTTAATGGTGCATAAATTATATTACGATTATTACTATACGGTATTACAAATAAATCTTTATTTAATTCCATTCTTTTTTATTGCCTTATTTTTATAAAAGTATATGTAATAATAGCTTAAACACTAAGATACCATAGGGGGGGGGGTAAGTCAAGTTTTTTTTGTTTTTAATGAAATATTATGATATTTTTGTAAAATATATTTTAGTTTTTGTAATATTTAAATAATTATTGATTAAATTAAGCCTATGATAGACACTATAGTTGTT
>JAIRQL010000076.1 GCA_031256515.1 Alphaproteobacteria bacterium | reverse complement strand
ATAATTCCTTTTTAGATATTATTAGATATTAGCTTAAATTCTTGGAATTATAACATGAATTTATTTTAAAGCAAATAGTTTTTTTGGTAATGTATAATATACAATTAGTGATTGTATATTAAGATACTTAGAAAAAGAAATAGACTATGTTGTTGCAAGAAATGTAGATATTATTCAACAATTAAAAAATAATAATACTTATAAGAGACCTTTTTGCTTTAATAGTACTTTTTATAGTAGATTTAGTGATTATTTTTTACATAAATAATGTCAGAGCTATAAGGGAATCCTTTATATAAATATTACTTACAATATAATACTACTACAAAAATAAAATAATATTAAAGATATTATTTTAAAAACTCACCTGTTTTATAAAAGGTGAAAAGTAATAATAGAAGATTCTAATGAGAATTTTATAATATATATTATAAAACTTGCTTTAGGTTATTTACAATATTAATTAAAGGGCAATAATAAAAATACCATATTTATTAGCTAAATATGTGGTTTTTTGTTCGTTAAGAATTATGGTAGAGTTAGCTTCTATTACAATTCCTATTAATCCAGCTTTTTTTGCTTGTAAAATGGTTTTATCACCAATGGTAGGGAGGTCAACCCTATCATCTTGATGAGTTTTTTTTATTTTTACTAAAAAAGCCCCTCCTACTCTAGTATCTTCTACCTTAATCTTTAAAATTTTCTTGATTATTCTAGTTAAAAAGGAATCTTTTTTAATGAGATTTTTTGACCGCAAAATCATTTTAGCAGTACCCTCAACTCCCTCTACCGCTATTACCATATTTTGCTGAAAAATTAAACTTTGACCTATATCAAAAGTACTTATTTTTTTAGCTAAAGTAAATGCTTCTTGAGTTTCTGTTAGTTGATCTGCTGTAGGAGATATTTTTGTATAAACTTTTTTAATAGCTAAAATATTTTTAGCTATATTTTGGAATCCAATAACCAAAAAACCATGACTCTCAATTTCTTTAATAATCATAGATAGTAAGCTATCATCACCTTTGATTTGAGAAAAATAATCTTTAACAAACTTTTTACCTAAGGAATCTAGCTTTAAAGATAACAAAGAAGGTCTTGCCACAGCCCCTACAAAAAGAACCTTCTTAACATTATGTTCTTTAAGGCTATTAAGAAATGCTCCAAGTTCACCTAGATTAAACCAAAAATTATCATGAGAATTAACTAAAGATTTAGAGGAAACTCCTTTAATCCCTGCAACTATAAAATTTAGGTCTTGAGATACCATCTCACTTATAACTCTAAGCGGTAAATCTCCCTGACCCACTACAATTGCAATTTTTTCTTTGGCAGTATTTAATTCCATTTTATTTTAGTATTCTAAAATCTTTATTAATAAAACTAATTGTTTCTTTTATAAACCGTGCAAATACTTCTTGATTTATCTGAGGTTAAAAAATTAACTAGTGTTTGTATTCCTTTAGATTCAGCATTAAATTCTTTTAGTTTGGCTACATTTTCTGCAAACTTAGTTTCTTTAGAAAAAATAATATCGTAAGCCTCATTAATTTTGCCAATATCTTCACGAGAGTAGCCTCTTCTTCTTAAGCCTACTAAATTAATACCATTAATCTCACCAGTATTTCTAACTCCTGTATATAAAGCAAAAGGGATAATATCTTCTACTACTCCACTCATCCCACCAATAAAAGAGCCTTCTCCAATACGACAAAACTGATGAACCGCACTACCACCACCAATAATAACACTATCTTCAACTATCACATGACCCGCCAGTAAAACATTGTTATCAAGAATAACATTATTGCCAATATTAACATCATGAGCCACATGAGAAGCAACCATTAGTAAGCAATTATCACCAATTTTTGTAATTCCACCACCACCAACCGTAGCTAAATGGATGGTTACATGCTCTCTAATTTGATTATTTTTACCAATAATAATTTTAGTTGGTTCGCCATTGTATTTTAAATCTTGCGATCTAACCCCAATAACTGCAAAAGGAAATACAACAGTCCCCTCTCCAATTTCAACATCGCCATCTATATAAACATTCGCCATTAATTCCACATTTTCACCAAGTTTTACTTGGCTTCCTACTATGCAAAAAGGTCCTATTTTGCAACTGTCTGGAATAATAGCTCCCGCTTGAATTATTGCAGTATTGTGAATATTACTCATTTTTTTATTAATGTTCCTAATTTAATATCAATAAACTATTTGATAATCTTTACAGAAATAATATATTAGCCTTCTAACATAGCTGTTAAATTAGCTTCGCATACTAGAACTTCCTCAACATAGGCTTCGGCTCTCATTTTACAGATTTTTCCACGCATTTGAATTGGTTTAACTTTTAAGTAAAGAGTATCACCTGGCACAACTGGTTTTCTAAATTTACCACCATCTATAGCCATAAATAGCACAGACTTAGCATTATCACTAACTCCTGCTTCCATTAAGTAGTAAAGTGCTGAGGTTTGTGCTAGAGCTTCAATAATTAAAACTCCTGGCATAATTGGGAAATTAGGAAAATGCCCTTGAAAAAATTCTTCATTAGCGGTAACATTTTTAACCGCAGTAATTTGTTCGCCTTTTTCAAATTCAACCACTTTATCTACCAATAAAAACGGATATCTATGCGGAAGTAATTTTTTTACACCATTAATATCTAAT
This sequence comes from Alphaproteobacteria bacterium, assembly GCA_031256515.1. GTDB lineage: Bacteria > Pseudomonadota > Alphaproteobacteria > WRAU01 > Hepatincolaceae > WRAU01. The sequence goes on along the minus strand of JAIRQL010000076.1, from coordinate 638 downwards.
ACAGGGGTATTTTTTTCAGCCATTTATTTCTCCAAAATTAAATATAAATACATTAACATAGTTTATTTTTTCAACATTTTTTTAAATAGTGCTTGTAATCGCCAGAATGAGGTAAAATTAATAGCAGGTATTCCTATTAAAGTAGAACCTTTTTCAACATTATGAGCTACTCCTGACATTGGAGCAATTTGAGATCCCATTCCTACTCTTATATGTGGAGCAATAGAAGAATGCCCACCTATAGAAACATAATCTTCAATAACAGTGCTACCAGCAATACCAACTCCAGATGCTAAGAAGCAATGCTTACCAATAACAACATTATGAGCTATTTGTACTAAGTTATCAATCTTTGTACCTTCTCCAACAATGGTATTATTTAAAGCCCCTCTATCAATACAAGAATTTGAGCCAATTTCAACATTGTTCTCAATTATTACTCCACCAATTTGAGGAATTTTCACATGCCCTTTAGGATTAGGAGCAAAGCCAAATCCGTCTTGCCCTACTCTTACTCCATCGTGGATAATAAAATTATCACCTAGTGTAGTACATTTAATAGATACATTAGAATAAATATAACCATTACTACCAATTATTACATTATCATAGATAGTAGTATTTGCTCCAATATAAAC
>JAIRQL010000071.1 GCA_031256515.1 Alphaproteobacteria bacterium | reverse complement strand
TACACCTGCAACGGATATACCACCACCTGCACCACCATAAACGATAATACACCTATATACCTTATGCTCTTGGTTAGTGTTTGTAACAATGTTTATTCCTCAATAGTTAAAATTGAATTTAATTAACGATTTGTATCTCTATTCTGTCTTCTAGCACTATTTTCTGATTGTGGGATAGTTCTAACAAAAGAAGATTGTCTTGATGATTGTGTAGTATTTTGATTACTAGTATTTCCCATCTGCTGATTGAAATTTTGAGATGGTGCTGATTGCCGATTTCCTACTCTGTCTTGAAAAGGATTTTCAGCAATTGCATTACTATTAAGATTATTATCACGAACAACAGCATTAGCTACCGAAAAAGTAGCTCCTGTTAATAGAATTAATAAAAGAGTATATTTTATCATAATTTTTTACCCCCTAAAAAATAAGCCCCACTCTTACAAGCAGGGCTTACTAATTTTACAAAAACACTTATGCTTTTAAGATACTTTTACCTTTGTAAACAGCAGTATCAGCTAATTGTTCTTCAATTCTAATTAATTGATTGTATTTAGCTAATCTATCTGTTCTTGATAAAGAACCAGTTTTAATCTGACCAGAATTAGTAGCTACTGCAATATCTGCAATAGTAGAATCTTCTGTTTCACCAGATCTATGAGAAATTACCGCAGTATAACCAGCTTTATGAGCCATTTCAACCGCTGCAAAAGTTTCAGTTAAAGTACCAATTTGATTAACTTTTACTAAGATAGAATTACCAACACCTTGTTTAATTCCATCAGCTAATCTTTTAGGATTAGTTACAAATAAATCATCACCTACTAGTTGAACTTTATTCCCTAAGGCTTTAGTTAATAATTTCCAACCTTCCCAGTCATCTTCATGTAAACCGTCTTCAATAGAATAAATAGGGTATTGATTACATAAATCTTCCCAATATTTAACCATTTCTTCAGCAGTCCTAACTACACCTTCACCTTTCATGTTATATTTGCCGTTTTCATAGAATTCACTAGCTGCTGCATCTATAGCAAATTTAAAGTCTTCGCCTGGTTTGTAGCCTGCAGTTTCTACTGCTTTTACTAAATTATCTAAAGCATCTTTAGAAGATTTTAAAGCTGGAGCAAAGCCACCTTCATCACCAACATTAGTATTTAAACCAGCATCATGAAGGATTTTTCTAAGAGCATGGAATACTTCTGCTCCCATTCTAACTGCTTCTGCCATAGTTTTTGCTGAAATTGGGGCAATCATAAATTCTTGTACATCAATTGGATTATCAGCATGCTGACCACCATTGATTACATTCATCATAGGAACTGGTAATACATGAGAGTTAAAACCACCTAAGTATCTGTATAAAGGCAAACCACAAGATTCTGCAGCAGCTTTAGCAACAGCCATAGACACACCCAAAATTGCATTAGCACCTAATCTTGATTTATTAGGAGTACCATCTAATTCTATTAGCATAGTATCAATACCTTTTTGATCTAAAGCATCCCAACCGATTAAATTTTCAAAAATTTCATTATTAACAGCATGTACAGCTTTTTGAACTCCTTTACCACCAAAACGAGATTTATCTCCATCTCTTAATTCGTGAGCTTCGTGAGCCCCAGTTGAAGCTCCTGATGGAACTGCTGCTCTTCCCATAGAACCATCTTCTAAAACCACATCAACTTCTACAGTTGGATTACCCCTACTATCTAAAATTTCTCTAGCTCTTATATCAATAATTTCTGACATTTATTATATCTCCATAATTATTTTTTAAACAATATATACATTGCCTATCTTTTATTATACCACTTTTAACACTAGTTTACAACTTATTTCTTTATTTTTTAACGGGTTAAATTATAAAGAGCTATCGCATAAATATGCATATTAGTTATAATATCATCTATTGCCATATATTCATTAGGATTATGAGCTATCCCTTTTTGTCCTGCAAAACTTGGACCAAATGGAACTATATTAGGAATAATTTTAGCATAAGTACCTCCTGTTGTACTTACTGGAGTACCATCAAATCCTGTAATTTCCTCATAAGCATTTTTAAGTTGCTGAATGGTATTGCTATTTTTATCAAAAAAAACTGGATTATAATTTTTCAAAATACAAAGTTTAATTTCTGGAGGTAAAAGTTTACTAATAGAATCTATAATTTTTTCTGCTGTAATAAGTGGTGGATAACTAATTTGCCAGGCAAAAGTTGCACCATCGTGGTTTGATTCAAGACGATAATCTCTCATCTCTAAAACACCAAATTCAGCATCCCCACAACTAATTCCGAGCCTATCTCCCGATTTATCGGCTTGTAAAAAACAATCGGTTATAAAGCCAAAAAAACTAGATAACGAACTATTAGAAGTGGTAAGTTGTAATTTAAGCCTTCCCCTTTCAGCATAAACAACTGGATATTTACAATCAGGAGTAAAACCACTTATGGGTATTTTTTCATTTTTTAAGTAATGCTCCATACAGGCAAAGCCAGTTTCTTCATTACAGCCAAAGACAATTCGTACAGGTTTATTTAATTTTATGCCACTATTTAGTAAAGCCTTCAGAGCATATAATGTTGCTAATGTAGGAGACTTATTATCAAGAACACCCCGAGCATAAATAGTATTATTATTAATAATTGGCTCAAACGGATTACTATTCCATCCTATTTCATTAGCCGGCACAACATCTAAATGACCGAATACTCCTACATATTCTTGATTAATATCTTCTGTAGTTGTGGCATAACCATAGTATTGCTTATTATAAGTTTTAAAACCTAGCTTACTGGCTATATCTAAAGCCACCTGCAAAGCCTTAGCTACTGGCAAACCAAACGGGGCATTTTCTTGAGCTGGTTCTTGAATACTAGGAACACTACACAAAGCAATTATGCTAGAGATAAGCTCATCTTTAAGGGAATTTACCGATAGTTTAATTTTTTCAAAATCATTACTCATGTTTACCTCATTTATAATATTGGTTCATGAATTCGTTTTTGGTAAGCCTCTAACCATTCTTTATCAGCTTTGCGATATTTAGTATGAATACCATCTTTTTCGCATAAATAAATTGCTAAAGGATGATTAGATGTAGCTACGACAAAAGAGAATGTATCTATATTTGTAGCTACTCCAAAATCACCATTTTTACTTAAAGCTACTACCGAAATATCTCCAGCTTTACCTTGTCGCTTTTTAAGTTTACTATCTAGCTCATTTACAGCAATATCACAGGCTTGCTGGGCGGTTAGTCCTTGTTTCATAAGTGAAACGATTTCATAAGAAGTTGCACCTTTCATTAAATCTTCACCTAATCCTGTTGCTCCTGCTCCACCAATTTCGCTATCCACATAAAAACCAGATCCACAAATTGGAGAATCACCAATTCTACCATGTTTTTTCATAAACAGTCCGCTAGTTGATGTGGCAGAATACATACTACCACTAGTATCTAGGCAAATTCCAGCTACGGTATCGTGTCCTATATATGCTTTAAGTTCTTGATTTTTAAGTTCAGATAACCTTTTTTGATAGTGCTGTTTGGCTCTTTCTGTAAGCATAGTTTTACGAGCAAATCCTTCTTTAATGGCAAATTCTTCGGCTCCTTCGCCTACTAAAAAACTATTTACAGAATATTCACTTAATTTTTGAGCCACAAGTACAGGATTAGCAATATCGTGAACCGAAGCTACTGCTCCTACGGCAAGTGTATCACCATTCATAAAGCCAGCATCTAGCTCTACGATTCCATTTTCATTAGGAAGTCCACCATATCCTACCGACTTATAATAAGGAAAATCTTCTACCATCGTAATGGCTTTAACTAAAGCCTTATCACCTTTTTCACCTTTTTCTAGCAATTTAGTAGCTTCAGCCAGACCTTCTGCTGACATTCGCCATGTTGCAATAATCGCCCACATTGTTTTATCCTTAAAATTTTACATCATCAAATGAAATTTTTTCTTCTGTGTTTTTTGCTTCTTTTTCTTCTTTCAAATACTGACGATCTAGCATTTTAATAAAAGGAGCATATATTAAAACACCAATTATTAGTAAAATAAGTTGCCATACTGCCCCTCGCCAGTCGGTTGATAGAAATCCCGAAATAATAACTGGAGTCGTCCACGGAAGCATAACCCCGTTAGTATAAGGAACCAATCCAATACTCATAACCATATAAGTGGTAATAATATTAAATGTTGGCACAAGAATAAAAGGTATTAAAATTATAGGATTAAGTACAATTGGCAAACCAAAAATAATTGGTTCATTAATACCAAAAATACCTGGTATCGCCGATAGTTTTGCTAAACCTCTAATCCTTTGCGACTGACAAAATATAAACATAGCAATAATTAGCGATAGTGTTGACCCTCCTCCACCAAAGGTAGCAAACATATCTTGAAAGGCACTATTAATTATATGAGGTAATTGATCGCCATGTTTAAAAGCCTCTAAGTTTTCTATGGAAAGCACCCTTAAAATTGGATTGTAAACCGCTCCTACTACCGCAGAACCATTGATTCCAAAAAACCAAAATATATGTAAAAACAAATAAGCTATAACCATCGCTAATAACGACCCACCAGCAGAAACTAAAGGTGTTTGCAATACATTAAAAATAAGGTCAAAGGCATTACCTAAGTTTATAGCACTTAGTAAAACATTAATTAAAAAGAAAACAAACATAACTACACCTACAGGAATAAGTGCAGCAAAACTTTGGGTAACCGTAGGAGGAACTCCATCTGGCATTTTTATAACCCAACCCCTTTTTAAAACAAAGCTATAAATATGAACGGCTAAAAACGAAGAAATCATCCCTAAGAATATTCCTGAACTTCCTACCCATTTTAAATAAATACCAGAAACATTTACTACTTCTTCGGCAGATTGAAACGGAATTTTAAATTCCATTAAAGTAAAGAAACCAACTAATGAAACTGCAGCTCCAAAAATTTTATTAACCTGCATTTGTCCTGAAAAAGAATAACCAATCCCCATAACTGCAAATATAGACATAATATCAAAAGTAGCGGCAGCTGGTCGCATTAAATAGCTTTCCCAATTTTCACCAAATATTTTAGTCCAGAAATCTGCCCAGCCAGGTATTGGGAAATTAGCTAATAATAAAAAGAATGAGCCAATAATTAAAAGAGGAGTTGAGATTAAAAAACCATCACGAATAGCAACTAGATACTTATTTTTACCAATTAATTCTGCCAAAGGCATAAGGTATTTTTCAAGGGTATGGAAAAAGTTCATTGTACTTACTCCTTCTTAGCTTGCAGAACATCTATAGCTTTGCGGAGAATTTTATCGGCAGCTACACGACCATAGTCTTCACTATCAATTAAAGCAATAGGGATTTTAGTTTCTTGTCATTTTGCTTGAATAGTAGCCATTTCATGCTTTACTTGTGGACCTAATAAAATAACATCAGGATGTTCTTGTGCCACGATTTCTTCAATTTGACCTACCGTAAAAGCCTTGACCTCAATAGGTAGCTTATTTTGTGTGGCAACATTTTGCATTTTGCTGGCTAAAATGGATGTAGACATCCCAAACGTACAAAACAAATAAATTTTCTTCATGTTCTCACCTTTTATTTCTATTATACACATAATTATAGAAAATTATAAAAAAATATACAACGAAAAATTACTTTGCAAAAATTAGCAGAAATAATATAGAATAAATAGGTTAATAATAATTTTAGGAGGTTAATTATGGTAAGAGAAAAATATGTTTTAACAGCTTTTGTTTTATTTATTTTAGGCTGGTCTTTATCGCTACATAGAATATATGCTGGAAAAACTAAATCGGCGATTATTCAAATTATTATGTGTTGGTTTTCTTTATCTGGAGGTTCTGTTAGTTTATTTACAGAATACTATACTATTAGTGGATTCTTTGGAATAATTTTTGTACTTTTAGTAATTTGGTATATTGTTGACTTATTTTTGATAGCTTCGCAAAGAATTTTTAATTAATGGTTTGCAAAAAAAATTAAGTATATGTATACTATTTGTTGACTATAAATATAATTTAATGAGGATTATTATTATGAAAAAATTAACAATTGGTTTTTTAATTTTAGTTATGGGTGCTTTAGCTGGTTGTGCTGCTGTTCCTTCTCAATCAGGTTCTGCTTTATTTCACAGCACAAAAGAACCTGTTATTGCTACCACTAATTCAAATGCTACTAAAACTGGTGAAGCATGTGGTGTCAACATTTTAGGGTTAATTTCTGCAGGTGATTTCTCTATTAATGCTGCTAAGGAGAAAGGTGGTATTACTAATGTTTCTTCTGTAGATAAATCTGTTACTAACATTTTATTCTTATTTGCTAATGTTTGTACTATAGTTAGAGGATCTTAATTATAATTTTATAACATAAGGATTATATTATGAAAAAGCTAATAATTAGCTCGCTACTTTTAGCTATGAGTCTCTTAAGTGGTTGTGGTTATACTATATATGCCATGCCCGATTCTCAAGTAGGTCCAGCTTTACTTCAGTCTATAACAGAACCAAATGGAGCTACTAGTTCTACAGCAGATGTTACTAAAACTGGTGAGGCTTGTGCTTCCAACTTTTTAGGGATAGTTGCTACTGGAGATTTCTCTATTGAGGCTGCTAAAAAAGCTGGTGGAATTACTACAGTTTCATCGGTAGATATTTCAAAAACAACAACTTTATATTTAGTTTCTAGTATTTGTACTATAGTTAGTGGAAGCTAGAGTTATTTTATTTATCTTCCCCTCATATTTAACATGAGGGGATTTTTTTTATGCTTACTCACCTATATGATTTTTTTTATGTTATACAATTATCCATTAATAAACACGAAATCTTTATAAAAATAAATATTTACAGGGATATTATTTACGGTGATGGTAGAGAACTTCCAAGAATTTAGAGCTTTTTGTACCTCTTTTTGAAAGTGTTTTTCTAAAGATTCATCCACATTGCTTTGTAAAAACTCTATCTTAGTAATTTCACCAGCTTTATTTACTAACAGCCTTGTTTTAATTACTACTTTTTGCTGTAAGTTTAGCCTTTTAATCGCATTAGGATAAGCTGGTTCAGTTGATTTTAAAATACTATATTTAATATTTTCTACATTTTGCGACGAAACTATAGTTTCTTGCTGTTCTACTGGAGAATTTTTTGTAGTTTTTTCTTTAGGATTTGGTTTATTTTTTAAAACACCTTCTTTCTTTTTAGGAGTATCTTTTATGGTATTTTGGGGTTCTTGAATAATAATTTGAATAGGAATTTGATTATTAAGCGAGATAAAATCTGTTTTGTTATTTATAAACAAAAAAGGATAAAGAAAATAAATAGCTACTCCCACATGAATTACTGCAGAAATTAGCAGATACTTATTTTCTTTAATATTATTTAAAGCACTGTGATATTTTATTCTATTTGGCAATATATTTAATAAGGCATTAAGTTTTAAGTTATCTTTATTAACTTCTTTAAATAAACCTTGCCATTTTAATTTCATTATCATCATGTTAAATAGAAAAACAAGATACTACGAAATGTATGTAGTATCTTGTTTAGTAATTATAAATTAGAACTCGTATCTTAAGCCTACATAGTAGTTTGTGCCAGGAGCTACCACATAGTTGCCGAAGCTATCTTGCGAAATATTGTATTTTTCATTAAACACATTATTTACACCACCCATTACATATAATTTATTAACTGGGCTGTAATCAACTAACATGTCTGCTGTAAATACATCGGGAGCAAAAGATTGTTGATACATATCTTCTACATTGTTTTCTAAGTATCTACCATTATAGTTAAGTCTTGCACCTAAGTTCAAATTATCTATAATTTCATATTTAGCATTAGCCATTGCTTTGACATTAGGAACATTAGCAACTCTTTGACCTTTATAATCACCCTCTAATACACGAGTGTTAATATAGGTGATAGATTCACTTAAGGTTACTCTGCCTAAGTTTTGTTCAGAAAAAGCCTCTAGCCCTGCACGACGGGTTTTGTCTAGGTTTCTATAGCTCCATTCTGTATGAGCGATATTTGCATCAGCTAAAGCTATCTCATTATTATTTTGAGAATAGAAAGAAGTTAAAGTAAAGTAAGTATCAAAAGCATAACCTTTATAACCAATTTCATAGTTATCACCAGTTTGTGATTTTAAATTGTTTGGCACATATACAGCAGTAGGTCTACCACTAGCACTAGGTTGCATTTCTTTGTTTAGTAATTGCACTGGAGAAGGTGAAATAAATCCTCTTTCATAAGCTATATACATTTTATTAGTAGAATTAAAATCATAAGTTAAGCCAGCTGAATATGCTTGATTACTATCACTTTTATCATATATAAAAGGGGGAACTGCTGCATTATGGGTAACACTTCTAATTTCTTTATTAATATCATAATAAGCTAACTCATATCTTGCACCAGCATTAAAACTTAGGCTACCTACAACTTTTTGATCTAATAATACAAATCCGCTATGAGTATCTTTTTGCAGATTATTAGTAGCATCTAAATCATACTCCTGCATAAGTGGATTAGAAAGAAAATCTAAATGTGCTAAACTATATCTATCTAATTTGTTATTTAAATAATCATAACCAACTACAACACTACCTGTATTATAACTAATTTTAGATTTTAAGTTTGTACCAATTTTTTGCTCATCAAAATACCCACTCATAAAACCATCACATTCATAGTTTACACCATTAGGCATTTTACAAAACATTGGGCTTAAATAGCTATAGTATTCTGATTGTGGACTAATTGCAATTGTTCCTGCACTATCATTGTCAGATTTAGCTTTTTGATAATACACTTTAGCATTGAAATCAATATTATCACTAAATTTATAATCATATTTTAAAGAGTAATCTTGAGTAGTATCTTTATAATCGGTAATAAATTTACCAGCTTGTCTTCTGTTTTCTTCCATTTGATCTTTGGTTATACCATTACTAGTTATACCATTAGCTTGAGAATATTTAGTATTAAAAGAAAGAGTTTGTTTATCGGTTAATTTATAAGCAAAGCCACCACTTACAAAATGAGTATCGCTTTCATCTAAATCTCTGTATCCTTTAGTATTTAAATAAGAATAATCAAAGTTTACATATAATTTATCGGTTAAATCTCTACCAATACCTAAAGAAGTATCGCTAGTATTAAAAGATTTATATAAATTTTGGATATAACCATATTCTTTTAGCGAATCAGCTTTTGTAATAATATTAACGGTTCCACCTACAGCATTGTTTCCATATAAAACCGAGCCACTACCTGGAATTATTTCAATTCTCTCTATAGTTGCCACATTAACAGAATTAAGAGGCATTTGTGAATGAGAAGTATCTAAGATATTAAGGGGAGTACTATCAAGCATAACTTTTACTGCACTTGGAGAATTTTTCCCTTGACCTCTTAAATCTATATTTCTATCGCTACCTTTTTCGCCAGCTTTTACATTAATAAAAGGAGAGTTATCTAGGACATTATCAAGTGTAGAGAATCCTTTATTTTTAATATCTTCGTTATTTACAACAACTACATTTCTATTTTCTTGAGCTTGGGTTGAGCTAAAACCACGAGTTGAAATTACAGTGTCGTTTAAGCGAGTACTAACCGTTTCTTCTTCGGCAAAGGCACTTGTTGCCAGTAAAAAAGGCAATAATGGAACGATAATTTTACGATACATTAGGATATTCTCCACTTTTAATTACTATTATTGGAATTTAATTTAGATTTTAATACCATCCAAAAAATATTGCAAGATAAATCTTACTAAAATAGTAAGTTATTATTATTTATTACAATTTCTTGCTTAAATTCATAGAATATAGCTTAGGTAAAAGCAGATAGTTAATGAATATCTTTTATAAAACAGTGATACTTTTTAAATAGCTTGTAGAAAAATATTTATAAACGATACAGTTGGTAAATAGCAAAAGCTAATACCTCGCTCATATTGTAGTAAACAATATGGAAACATTAATTGTTTTTGGATAAGTGTTAAATTTGCCAAACGGCTAAAAATAAGCACCTAAAAGCTATTTTTAAACAATAGGGATAATAAAAAAATACCTAGTAGCCAGAACCTCTATGTTTGTTTTAAACAGTTTGTATATACCTATACCACACCAAAGATATAGTAAATTATACTTATTGTGTAAACACAAACTATTCCATGTTTTCAGGCAGATTCTAACTAAACTCTAGCACCGCTCCCTCTTATTCTGTATATAAGACTTCGGCAATTCTATGCTATCCATGCGGAATGTTATAGCACTTTATTATAGATTTTTATTTCTCGTTCTTTGTTTTTTTATATATTACTCCATGATAATTTTTCCTTTGTTTTCATAATAATCATATTATACACCAAAAGAATATGTTTGTCAAATGGAAAGAGTAATATAATCTTAGAGGTTAAACCCTAAAAATTAAGCTCAAAATAATTTTTAAATAGGTGGCTTTGGCTGTTTTATGAGTATCTATATTATTTATTTGAAAATTATTTGCAGACAAGTTTTTTAAAAAATCTTTACTAAAATAATTTAATAGTAATAATTTTCTTAGTTTCCCTTTGTTTTTAGAAGATTTAGCTATGTATTGTTCTGCAATTTTACTAAGATTTTGAATATTTTGTTTTTCTATTTTTAAAACCTCACCCATATCATCTTTTGAATATAAAAGTACATAAACACCTCTTTTTTTCTTAAATTCTGCAAATTTAATTAACTCTACAATTCCAAAGGCTTTTGCCATGTTATTAATAAGTTCTATCTGCTGTAAACTTAATTGTTTACCAAAAACAATTTCAGCATAAAGGTTCCAAAAAATCAGGTCTGTATTTTCAATATATTTAAGTAAATCTTCTTGCGAGGAAAATGGGAAATTATCCATATCAATAGCTTTAGCTTCTATCATTTTAATGATATTTTCTTTAGTGAATAAATACTTTTGCATTAATATTTTAAATTTATCTACCTCAAAAATACCACTATCTTTAGGAATAAAAAGCTCTTCTAATAACCACTGTAATTTAATTTGATATAAGTTATAATCTTTAGTTTTATAAAATAAATTAGATAAAAATCTATAGAAATCTAGCAATACCTTAAAATCTTCAACACTTTTGCTATGGCATAAATAAGCAATTAAATATTTATTATCAAATTCATTTTTCATTATACTTTATAATATCCTACTAACTTACTAGACTATCCTATAATAATAATTTATAATACCATAAATAGAAGTAAAAAATAGGAGAAATATATGTCTTTTGAATTAAATAAATTAAATTATGCTATAGATGGCTTAGCTCCTTTTATGTCGCAAGAAACTCTTGAATACCATTATGGTAAACATCATCAAACTTATATCACAAACCTTAATAAATTATTAGAAAATAGTGATTTAAAAGAAAAATCTTTAATTGAAATTATTAAAGCCTCGCACAATGTAGATGCTGCAATTTTTAACAATGCCGCCCAACATTATAATCATATTGAATTTTGGAATTCTATGATGCCAAATGGTGGTAAAATTACTCCAACCATAGAAAAAGTTTTAACTGAAAGTTTTGGTAGTGTAGAAAAATTTAAAGAACAAATTATCAATGCTGGTCTTGGAGTTTTTGGATCTGGTTGGGTTTGGCTTGCTAAAGATGGCAACAAGTTAGAAATTATAAAATGTCCTAATGCTGAAAATCCTTTAGTACATGGCAAAACTCCTATTTTAGGTTGTGATGTTTGGGAACATTCTTATTACATAGATTACCGCAATAAAAGAGCCGATTTCTTAAAGGCTTGGTTTGAAAACCTTATAAATTGGGAATATGTGGAAACTAAACTACAATAAATTTTTAATTTGGAAGATAGGCTAAAATAGTTTATCTTCCTTTTTTTTAATTATATTTACCAAACTTTTTAATGTTTTTAATATGCTTACTAATATTTTTTTGATTTTCTTTTCTTTGTTGTTGCAATTTTGCCAGAGCCGTATCTTCTTCTTCTGATTTTAGCTTTAAAAAATTATGATATTTATCTAAATCTAGTATACCATCCTCTATTGCCTTAATAACCGCACAGTTTGGCTCATTAGTATGAGTACAATCACGAAACTTACAGTTTTCTGCTAAATTTTTAATATCGGCAAAACTATTATCTATAGACTCTTCATTCTCTAGCCATAAGGCAAACTCTTTAATGCCTGGATTATCAACAATACAACCACCACTATTTAACAAAAACATCTCTCTATGAGTAGTGGTATGCTTTCCTTTATCTTGATTTCCTACTGCTAAAGTTTTTTGAGTTGTAGCATTTAATAACATGTTGGTAAGGGTAGATTTTCCACTTCCTGAGCTTCCTATAAAGGCTCCTACTTTATTATTTTTTAGCAAATTTTTTATGGGAATTATGCTTTCAATATTTTGCATGGCAGTAATTATTATTTGAATATTTTTAAATCTTTCTTCTAGTAAAGCTAATGGGATATTACTGGATAAGTCTGACTTTGTAATAATAATCACTGGTTCTATTTTAGAATCATCTGCTGCTAGGATTATTCTTTCTAATTTACGAATATTAAATTGCTCGTCTAGTGGGATGGTAATAAAAGCATAATCTATATTAGCTACTATAATTTGATTTTCATTTTTATCGCCCACAATTTTACGTTGTAGGGCATTTTTTCTTGGTAAAATATATTTTATAAAAGCATTTTGCTCTTGAACTAAATCTAGCACAACAAAATCGCCTAATTTAGGTAATTCTGCCATATTTTTAGATTTATAATGAATAAAGCTACCCTTAGCAATAGCATTAACTTCACTACCATCGCCCTTAATAACTTTAAAACTTTTTTTATGCACAGCAACAACCTTACCAAGATTATCGGTATCTACTTGTGATAAACTATTGGTAAAAAAATTATCTAGCCCGTATTTGTAAAGAATATTTTCCATGTTATTTCAAATTAGTTTTTTATTAACTCTAGGTATGATACACTATTTATGAACTTAAATTAATAAAAATAACAAGGAGTTAATCTCATGACTTTAAATTTAAGATTATCTAAAACTTTATTAACCAGTATTCTTAGCCTTTTAATTATTTCATTTTTTGCTATTAGTCTGGCAAATGCTGCTGCCCCAGACAAAGACCAATCAAATAAATTTTTTGAAAAGCTAAAAACTACTTTTACCAGTGAAGGAGGTTCTGCTGAAGGTGTAGCTTTATTAGAAAAATCTTTCAATGATACTAAAGCAGGTATGATGGCTATCAAACAAAACATGATGCCTTTAAAAGCTGAAATGGAAAAAATCATGACTGCTGAAAAATTTGACGAAAAAGCATTCTCAGCAACTCAAGCTAAAATTGATGCTCTTGTGGTACAATCTATGAATGAAAGAAACAAATCAAGTCTTGCTTTACTTAAACAGTTAAATGCTAAAGACCGTGCTGTTTTGGCAAAAATTTTCAATAGAATGCCTGAAAATCATCAATAAAAAACTTCTCGCCTTAGAAATATAAAAATCTAAGGCGAGATTTTTTACTAACTACTTAACTTTATCAATATTTTTTTTCATTATAATATTCAAAATTTCTGCTAGTAAAGCAAAACCAATAGCAAAGTATAGATACGACTTATTAACATGAATAGATAAACCCTCAAGCACTAAAATAAAACCAATTAAAAATATAAAAACAATTGCTAATATTTTAAGTTCTGGATAGTTATCTATAAAATATCCTACTTTTGGAGCAAAGATAATCATAAAAATTACAGAAACAATAATTGCCCCTGCAATAGTAAGGTAATGGTTAGTTAAACCAATTGCGGTAATTAAAGAGTCTAAAGAAAATACAAAATCTACAATTACAATTTGTATTATAGAATATAAAGCTCCAGCAGCTACTACTGTTTCTTTACGGGTCATTACTTTTTCATGGACTAAAAACACTTCTTCGTATATTGATAATCCACCTTTTATGATTAAAAACAAACCACCTAAAATCATAATTAAATCTTTAACAGATATTCCAATGGTAAATATACTAAACAAAGGAGTTGTTAATTTTAAAAGTAAGGTAATAAAAAATAGCATCGTTAATCTTAAAGCTAAAGATAGCAAAAGACCAAACAATCTAACATTATTACGGATATTTTCTTTAACTTTGTTAGCAATAAGGGAAATAAAAATTATATTATCAATTCCTAATATGATTTCAAGAAATGATAAAACTAAAAAACTTATTATAAGTTCAGTCATCAATTAGATTTCCTTTGTGCTTGTTATCTCTAAAACATGCTCTTTTAATTTGGTATTTTCTACCTGTTGCGAAAATATCATAACATTTTTTAAAGAAAATACTAGATATTTTCCCTCACTTAGAATTCTAATTAAACAGCTATCTGAACCATCTTTATTAATAATTAAATCACCTAAGTTTGCTAAGCCTAAGTAGGAATCTAAAGTAATTATTAAATTAACAGCCTGAGCCTGCTTTTTATTAGCATTGCTATCTATTTTCATAGTTTTGTATGAATGGCTAAGCTCCTTAATATCTTTAATAAAAACTCTAAATTCTTCTCCATCAGATTTTGTATCTACCTTAATAATATAATTTCTACCCTCATTTAAAATATCTTTAAATTTATCAAAAGATTTTCCAAATAAAGGAATATTAAATACGGAAGATTTATCATAAAAACTAAGCCCAGCAAAAGATGTACCAACTTTAGACTTAGAAACCTTAACCTTCATTAAGTATCCTGATAAAAAAGCCTCTTCATACTGATTTTCTAGTAAATCTCTATAACTAACCACTTGTTGCTTAGTTAAAATATCTTCATACTCACTCAGCGGATGTCCTGAGAGAAAATATCCTAGTACTTCTAGTTCTTCGGCTCTTTTCTCTTGATCGCTCCAATCGGCATGTGAGGTTAAATTAAGGATATTTTTATTAGTATCAGCTACTTCATCAAATAAATTAATTTGGTTAGAGTTTTTATCGCTAAAAACATTATTATTAAACGATATTAAAGTCTCTAAGTTCTCCATAAGCTCTTTTCTATTATTATGAAGGTCGCTTAAACCTCCAGATTTTATTAAGGCTTCTAAAGATTTTTTATTAACAACTTTAGAATCAACTCTACTTAGGAAATCTTCTAATGAGGTAAACTTGCCATTTTTCTTAACCTCTAACATAACCGCATTAACAAAAGCCTCGCCTACTCCTTTAAGAGCCAATAGCGAATATCTAATTGCTTTTTTACCATTATAATCTTCTATTTCAAAATTAACCGATGGATGATTTAACGATGGTGGCAAAATAGGAATATCGTTTTTTTTAGCTTCTTCTATATATTCTAAAAACTTTTCTTGATCTTTATTGGTAGAACCAATATCTGCTGTCATACTGGCTGCTAAAAATTCTGCTCCATAGTAAGCCTTAAGGTAGGCTGTTTGCCAAGAAAGTAAGGCATAAGCTGTAGCATGGGATTTATTAAAACCATAGCCAGCGAATTTTTCCATTTGGTCAAAAATTTCACCAGCTAGTTTTTCATTAACATCCTCATTATTAGCAATAGCTCCATCAATAAAAACTTTTCTTTGTTTTTCCATCTCAACAGGGTCTTTTTTACCCATTGCTCTTCGCAGAATATCTGCTGAACCAAGAGTATATCCTCCTACTACCTGTGCTACCTGCATAACCTGTTCTTGGTATATCATAATACCATAAGTTTCTTTTAAAATAGGTTGCATTTTAGGATGTTGATAAGCTAAGTTATTTATATTATTTTTATTGCTTATATAAAGAGGGATGTTTTCCATAGGACCAGGACGATAAAGAGCAATAATCGCAATAATATCCTCAATTCTATCAGGTTTAAATTGTTTTATAACCTCTGTCATCCCTCTACTTTCCATTTGGAAAACCCCTAGAGTTTCGCCAGATAAAAATAGAGATTCTATTTTATCATCTTTATAAGGAATATTTAGAATATCTAAATCAATATTATTCTGCTTTTTTATAAGTTTTACCGTATTATTAATAACGGTTAGAGTTTTAAGAGCCAAAAAGTCAAACTTAACCAAACCTACATCTTCTATATATTTCATAGAAAATCCAACCGATGGTAAAGATGAATCTGTATCGTAATATAAAGGCACAACTTCATTAAGAGGCTGTTTAGATATTACCACCCCTGCAGCATGTGTGGATGTGTTTCTATATAAACCTTCTAGTTTTGTCGCAATTTCAAAAAGACGCTTAATATCATCTTCTTTATCAATTTCAGCTTTAATAACCGGTTCTGCCTTAATCTTTTGTAAATTTGTAGGATTAGAAGGAGGCGAATAAGGTATTTTTTTAGTAAGATCATCAACCTTAGAATAAGCTAACCCCATTACTCTACCCACATCTTTAATTGCCGCTTTGGCTTGTAAAGTACCAAAGGTTATAATATGGGCGACTTTATCTTCGCCATATTTATTTCGCACATATTCAATAACTTCATCCCGTCTATCTTGACAAAAGTCTATATCAAAATCGGGCATGGATATTCTTTCTGGATTTAAAAATCTTTCAAACAGTAAGCTAAACTGAATAGGGTCAACATCGGTAATTTTTAAACACCATGCCACAAGCGAACCTGCACCTGATCCTCTACCTGGACCTACAGGAATATCTTGCGATTTAGAATATTTTATAAAATCAGATACTATTAAAAAGTAGCCAGCAAAACCCATTTTAACAATAACATCAAGCTCAAAATTTAATCTATCTTCATAGGTTGCTTTAATTTCTTCTTTAGGAGTGCCAATATTCTCAAGGGTATGTCTAGGATAAACTTCTTTTTCTAATCGCCATTTTAAACCTTCTTTAGCCTCAGCAATAATTAAATTAATTTCATCTTCACTAAATTGTGGTAAGGTAAGCGGTTGTTTTTCTACAAAGAAACAACATTTTTTAGCAATATTTACAGTATTTTCAATTGCTTCTGGCAGGTCTTTAAATAACTCGCACATTTCCTCAGCCGATTTAAAATAGGCTTCTTCAACTACCTTTTTTCTATCTTTAAAATTCTGAGTAACACTTTGCCCTATACATAAGATTACATCCGCTGCCTCATAATCTTCCTTATCACTAAATGAAATATTATTAGTAGCCACAATTGGAATATTATAATCTTTCGCTAACTTTAAAAATTTTGGCTCTTCTTCTTTATCTTTAGGGCTAAAAAAACGATTAAGCTCAATATAAAAATCTTCATTGTAGCTATTTTTTAACTGCTCTATAATTTCTTCAGCAACATCATCGCCCTCAGTAAGGATATTTGCTAAAAACCCGCCCATACCTCCACTTAAACAAATGGTATCTTTTGAGTATTTTAAAATAGTTTCTAAATCTATACTTACTTTAGCTAGATTATTATGAGATTTATACTGATAAGACTTATCGTGAATTTTAAGTAAATTTTTATAGCCATTTTCATTTTTAGCTAAAAGGACTAAATCACCTTCTATATTTTTGTTGTTTCTTGTAATAAAGGTATTAATTTGGATTCCTAAAATTGGCTGAATTCCATACCCAGATAGTTTATAAGAAAACTCTCTACTACCAAACATATTGTTAGTATCTGTCATCGCAATAGCTGGGAAATTATATTTACCGCATAACTCTGCAATGGTAGAAATATCTAAACAACCCTCTAACACCGAATAATTGGTATGGCATCTTAAATGAATAAACTTTTGCATATAATTTTTACTGAATACTTATAATAAAATTATATCATAAATTGCCTAAAATTTCATTAAAAATTAACACCTTCGGCTTTTAAAATTTTTTGTTTTAGCTCTGGTCCCCAAAGATAATTATGTAAAGAACCACTTTTAGAAATAACTCTATGGCAAGGAATTATATAAGATATTTTATTTTTTCCTACGGCATTAGCTGTTGCTCTTGTATAGTTGATATTTTTATCAAGATTATCTACACTTTTAGCTAGTTCTTCGTAAGAAATAACTTTTCCTGCGGGTATTTTTAACAGAGCCTGCCATACATCTATCTGAAAAAGTGTACCAATAAGTAAAATATCAACTGAACTATTTGTAAAAATTCTACTTCCTATATCATTTAAATTACTATTAGTAAAATCTACTTTAATATTTTTAAAAGATTGTTTGGCAATATTAAGAACTTCTTCTTTATTATAACGATTTTCATTAACAAAACCTAAATAACAAATTTTATTATCATGAGCCATTACCAGCATTTCACCAAAAGGCGAATCTAGAAAATCGTAATTAATAGCAATTTCTTTCTGCTTGTTGTAATGAATATTAACTTTCATGTTTTGCCTATTTTAAATATTTATCAAAGTTTTATTTTCTATTTTGATTTTTTTAGGGATTTGATTAGCGATGTTAGTATCGTGGGTGGCAACAATTATAGCGGTATCTAGTGTTTCTACCAATCCTAACAATAAATTAAAAACCATCTGGGCATTTTCGGTATCTAAATTACCGGTTGGTTCATCGGCAATAATAATTTTAGGATTAAACACTATGGCACGAGCAATTGCTGTTCTTTGTTGCTCTCCTCCAGATATTTGGGTTGGGTAATTATTTCTTCTTTCGCTTAATCCCATTTTTTCTAAAATTTCCTCTGCCCGAGATAAAGCAATATTCTTTTGAACTCCTTGAATTCGCAAAGGAAACATTACATTTTCAAGACAAGTAAAGTCTGGAAACAAATGATGAAACTGAAATACAAAGCCGATATTACTACCTCGTAAATTAGTTTTTTCTTTATCTGCTAAACCCGATGTTGCTACTCCATTTACAAAAATTTCACCAGAACTTGGAGTATCTAGCATTCCTAACAAATTAAGTAAAGTAGTTTTACCAGAACCTGAGGGACCAATAAGCCCTACTATTTCTTTTTTAGCCAGAGAAAAATTAATATTTTTAAGGATTTCGTATTTATTGTTTTCTTGGGTATATTCTTTAAAAACATTATTTGCTTCTAAAACAATATTTTTATTCATATCGTAAACCCTCTACTGGCTTAATTTTTGATGCCCTCATGGCTGGATAAATAGAAGAAGCTATAGCAAACACCAATGAAATTAATATTACTAAAAATACCTGCATAGACTGTACATCAGACGGCAATGTTGATAAAAAATAAATTTCTTCAGCAAATAAATTAACACCCATGATACTTTCTAAAACCGATCTAATTCTTTCTATATTTAAGCTAAACAAAACCCCAACTAAACCGCCCCAAATTGTACCAATCACCCCTATTCTTATCCCAATAAATAAAAACACCATATATATAGATTTTTTAGAAAGACCAATGGTTCGTAAAATAGCTATTTCTTTAGTTTTGCTTCGCACAAGCATTATAAGACCTGAAACAATATTAAATGCTGCAATTAATATTACTAAAGAAAGAATTAAAAACATTACATTTCTTTCTACATCAAGGGCATTCATTAAATAGCGATTGGTAGACTGCCAATCTTGAATATAATTAATATTGCTATTGCTTGCATATATTTTACTAGCTACTGCTCTTGTATCTTGGGGATTTTTAATAAAAATATCAATTTTTTGAGTAGTATTAGGGGCGAAATTAAAAAAATCTTGAGCCACACTAAAAGGAACAATAACCATTGTACTATCATATTGATACATCCCCGTATCTAATATTCCTACCACTTTAAAACCGGCAAACTTTGGCATAGATCCTAAAATTGTGGTATAACCATTGGCTGAAACTAAAGTTATGTTGTCTCCCACATTAATAGCTAAATCACGAGCTACTACCCTACCAACAATTGCTACCTGTCCGTTATTTTTAAATTCCTTTAAATTTTGATTAGCTAAAGATTTATATAAAATATCTCTTTGGGATAAATCTTTGAAAGTTAAACCCTCTACCGAAACCCCACTACTAGCACCCTCTGAGGAGATCATTGCCTGAGATGAAATAGAAGGAGCAATATTGGTAATCTCAGTAATTCCCTGTAAAGAATTTATTATTTTTTGATAATCAGAAACAACTCCCCCGCTTTCTACAATAAAGATATGCCCGTTAGCACCAATTAAATTACTGATAATCTCTTTACGAAAGCCATTCATAACCGACATTACAATAATTAAAACTGCCACCCCTAAGGTAATCCCTATTAGCGAAAACCAAGATATAAAGGCAATAAAACTTTCTTTTCTTTTAGATTTTAAATATTTTTTGGCAATATCCCATTCTAATAGCATTTTATTTCCTTAACTTTTTAGAATAGAAATTAGCTTTGAGGTATCTTTAATATCCATCATGATAACCTCACCAGTCAGTCTATTTTTAAGCTCAAGTTTACCATCAGCTAATGATTTATTCCCTATATTAATTTGATACGGAAAACCTAGCATATCGGCAGTTGCTAGCTTACTACCAGCACTTTCGTCTTTATTATTATAAAGTACATCAATATTATTTTCTAAAAGGATTTTATAAAGATTATTACACTCATTAACCACATTTTCTTGATTCCCCATGTTAGAAAGCATAACTAAAAAAGGGGCAACTGATTTATGCCAGATAATTCCTTTATCATCATGATTTGCTTCAATAATTGCTCCTACTAACCTAGAAACTCCAATACCATACGATCCCATTTGTGGATTTACCAACTTACCATTAGAATCTAAAATTTCTAACCTCATAGATTTAGAGTATTTATCGCCAAATGAGAAAATATGACCTACCTCAATACCTCGCATATTTACTACATTATCTTTATTTGTAGTATATCGTGTATCATTAATATCGTGTTTTTCATCAGTTGCGGCATAAAAAGAAGTATATAGCTTAAAAATATCTTCTATATCATTATCATAATTTATTTCTTTATTAGAAAAACTTAAATCTAAAATAGATTTATCACAAAAAACCTCAGATTCCCCAGTTTTTGCTAAAATCATAAATTCGTGAGATAATTCTCCACCAATCGGACCAGTATCTGCCTGCATAGGTATAGCTTTTAAGCCTAGTGTATCAAATATTTTTAAATAAGTAGCAAACATTTTTTTATAAGAAACTACTGCTCCTTCTTCATTCATATCAAATGAGTAGGCATCTTTCATTAAGAACTCTCTACCTCGCATTACACCAAATCGTGGACGAATTTCATCACGAAATTTCCACTGGATTTGATATAAATTCATCGGGAAATCTTTATAAGATTTCACATTATCACGAACTACTTGGGTTATTTGCTCTTCATTTGTAGGACCATAAAGTAGCTCTTTACCATGCCTATCTTTAATTCGTAGCATTTCTAAGCCATAATCGTCGTACCGTCCACTTTCTACCCAAATATCTGATGATTGAATCGTTGGCATTAAAACATTTATTGCTCCAGATTTATTCATCTCATTTTTAATAATTTGCGAGATTTTATCTAGCACTTTTAATCCCAAAGGCAACCAAATATAAATTCCACTATAAGTTTGACGAATAAGCCCACATTTAAGCATTAAGCTATGAGATACAATACTAGCATCTTTAGGTGCTTCTTTTTGAGTTGGAGCAAAATATTTTGAATATAGCATGATTACCTAGATAATTCTTTATTAATAACATTAAAATTAATTTTTTTAGATTTTCTAAATACCAAAAAAATATCCAGAATATACCAAACAAGAGTAATAGAATAAAATATGATTATACATACAATCATAGTGATTACATGGTTCGTGCTAGTACCTGAACTTCCTAACATTATAAGCATTATAATAGCAAAAACAAATATTAATAAAAAACATAATGCTTTTAAAATTCCTAAGATTTTATCACCTAAGTAAAATCTGTCTATCCCAACAACTCCAAAGCATAAAGATAATGCAAAAGCTAATTTTGGGCTTTTTAAGGGCAATAACATAAAATTTTCTAATTTTGTATCATCTATATTTTCTAAAGACTTTGATACCTCTACGAGCTGCTCGGCAGTGATTTTATCTTTCCAGATACCTAAAAGTACAGATTTATTTTCTATTT
Organism: Alphaproteobacteria bacterium; assembly: GCA_031256515.1. Lineage (GTDB taxonomy): Bacteria > Pseudomonadota > Alphaproteobacteria > WRAU01 > Hepatincolaceae > WRAU01. The sequence continues at coordinate 1,306 of JAIRQL010000071.1, read as the reverse complement.
TCATTAAGTTCCACCTATTTTACAAGCTGACAAATGGTATTAAAATTAATATCTTTAGCTTTCTTTTGTGAAAAATATAAATCCACAAGCCACCAAATACCAAAGGTCATCCAGCCAAATAATAATTTTAAAATTCCTAAACCAACATCACCAACATAGAATCTATCTACGGCAATTCCTCCTAGGAACAAAGATAATAAAAAGGTTAAAAGAGGATTTTTTAAAGGCATAATCTGCAATGCCGAAAATCTTTTATCGCCAGTAGTATCTAAAAGTTTAGAAACTGCTACTAGCTGTTCGTTGGTTAGTTTATCTCTCCATATTCCTAAAAGAATTGATTTATTTGTACTATCCATATTTTACCTACATATCTAAATGAACTGTTATAATTGGTTTTTTATCTAAATTTTCTTTAAACATTTTTCTTAAGATTTTACGAATTTCTTCATTAGTTTGTTCAAACGAAGCATCTTGCAATCCTGCCAGCATATTATTAATTTTTGTATAAACTTTATTCTTATATTCTTCTTGTTCATCTTCCATTAATATACCAATAATATCTAACTCAAAGTTAGAAATATCTGCTTTTTTATCTAAAGCGATAGTTAAAAAAACTGCTCCTTCAAAAAACATTTTGGTTCTATTTTTAATAAAATCTTCATCAAAACTTATAACTCTACCACCTTCATAAGTAAGTTTGCCAATTGGTATGTTATCAATAATATTAGGATTACCATTAAATAATTCTACAACTTCTCCACAATGAAAATATTCTGCTTCAAAGCCTAAAGATCTTGCTAGCTCTGTATGAGTTCGCAGATGGATAACCTCTCCGTGCATAGGAATTATAAACTTTGGACGAACATAATTATACATAGCGATTAATTCATCAACCTTTGCATGCCCTGATACATGAATTTTATGGTCTTTAACAGTATAATACTGAATATTTCTATCCGCTAAAATATTGTAATATCTAAATACTTTAGATTCATTACCAGGAATTACCTTTGAAGCAAAGATTACAATATCATTATCTTTTAATTTTTCTTTATATTCGTTTCTAACAATAACATTATAAAGCACACTTCTATCTTCACCTTGCGATCCTGTGGCTAAAATAATTAATTTATCTCTATCAATTTCTTTTGAGGCTTCTTCAGTTATAAAAAAATTTGAATCTAAAAATCCATGTTGAATCCCAATTTCCACATAAGTATGAAGCGACCTGCCATAAAGAACAATCCTTTTCTTTAGCTCACGAGCAATATCAGCAATGATTCTAATTCTTTCTAGGTTAGAAGAA
>JAIRQL010000055.1 GCA_031256515.1 Alphaproteobacteria bacterium | reverse complement strand
AAAAATAAAAAACACTATAATTAATTTAGATAAAGAAGAGGAAGATATTGATACCCTTGAAAAAGATACCATTGATATAGGATTCATAATATTAGAAGAGTTAATTTTAAATATTGATCCTTTTGTACGAAAGTAGAAAAAATATTTGCTATTATTATTTTTTTATATATAATATTTAAGTTATAGAATATAAATGAGGATTTTAATAAATGGCTGTTCCTAAAAAGAAAACTTCAAAATCTAAGAAAAATATGAGAAGATCTCACTTAGCTTTATCAAAAAATTCTTTTGTTGAAGATAAAAAAACTGGACAATTACACAGACCGCACCATGTTGATTTAACAACAGGTACTTACAGAGATAGACAAGTAATAGATATCCAAGAAAATAACTAAACTTGTATTGTAATGAAAGATAATAAAATTATTATCGCAATTGATGCAATGGGTGGTGATGATGCTCCTTTTACAATTATAGAAGGAATCAGTATTGCTTTGCATAAAGATAAAGATAAAAATTTGTTTTTTAATATCTATGGCAATAAAGCTACGGTAATGCCGGTTATTAAAAAATTTAAAAATCTTAATGGTAATTACGAATTTTTTCATACAGATTCAGTAATTACCAATGAAGACAAGCCGGCTAATGCTTTACGAAATGGTCGTGAAAGCTCTATGAGATTAGCGATTAATTCGGTTAAAGATGGTCTTTCGCATGCTGTAGTTTCTGCGGGTAATACTGGTGCCTTAATGGCAATGTCTAAATTTGTTCTTACTTCAATTAAAGGTATAGATAGACCAGCAATTGTAACCTACATTCCTACTAGAAAAAATCCTTGTGTGATTTTAGATTTAGGAGCAAACTCCGAATGTTCTGCCGAACAACTTTTACAGTTTGCTATTATGGGCGATGCTTTTGCTAAATCACTTTTAGATATTAAAGAACCAACTATTGGTCTTTTAAATATTGGCTCAGAAAGTATAAAAGGTAATAAAATAGTTCAAGATACTTCAGAGCTTTTACTTAAACATCAACATCATCTAAATTATAAAGGGTTTGCCGAAGGACACGATATTTTTAAAGGTAATTTTGATGTAATTGTAGCCGATGGTTTTACTGGGAATATTACTTTAAAAGTAATAGAAGGTACTGTTAGTTTCATTAAATATAAAATTTTATCTACATTTAGAGGTAATTATTTATCTTATCCTTGGTTAGCCTTAACCCTAGCCTTTTCTTTTTTAAGAATTAAAAAAACTGCAAAAGAGGTTGATCCGAGATTATACAATGGAGCTATGTTAGTTGGGTTAGATGGCATATCTATTAAAAGCCATGGTGGGGCAGATAAAATATCTTTTTCTAATGCTATAAAAGTTGCAAAAAAACTTGTTGTTGCTAAAATAAATGATAAAATAAAGTATGAATTACAAAGTTTACCCGATATTAATAGTAATTCAGAGAATCATAACTAATTTCTAATTTAGTTGCATAAGGAATCATAATGTTTTTTTCTAAATTAATTTCCAGTGGGTCTTACTTGCCAAAAAAAATTCTTACTAATGATGACCTTGCTAAAATAGTTGATACTAGTGATGAATGGATATTTTCAAGAACTGGTATTAAACAAAGACATATCGCTGAAGAAAATGAAAAAACTACCGATTTAGCCTTGATTGCCGCACAAAATGCTTTACAAAAAGCTAACTTAAAACCTACTGATATTGATGGTATTATTTTAGCCACTACTACACCCGATTTAGTTTTCCCATCAAGTGCCTCTATATTGCAAAGAAAATTAGGAGCAATAAAGGCTTTTGCTTTTGATATTCAAGCAGTTTGCAGTGGCTTTATTTATGCTCTTTTTGTGGCAGATTCTACAATTAGAAGTGGCAGAGCCGAAAGAATATTAGTTGTTGGGGCAGATACATTCTCTAAAATACTTAATTGGCAAGATAGAACCACATCAGTATTATTTGGTGATGGTGCTGGCTGTGTAATTTTAGAAAAAACTTTAGAGAATCCATCAATTAATGGTAATTCTGGAATTTTAGATGCCAGAATTTTTACCGATGGCACTCATACCGATGAGCTAAGAACAAGCGAAGGTATTAATCCTCATGTGGTTATGAATGGACCTGAGGTATTTAAGCATGCGGTTAATAATTTGGCATCAGTAGTTGATTTAATTTTAGAAAAAAACAATCTTACAAAAAATGATGTTAATTGGCTAGTACCACATCAAGCTAACCTTAGAATCATTACAGCAATGGGTAAAAAACTTAATTTAAACCCCGAACGAGTAGTTGTTAGCATAGATAAACATGCAAATACCTCTGCTGCTTCTATTCCCCTAGCTTTAGATACCGTATTTGATAAAATCCAAAAAAATGATCTTGTCTTAATGGAGGCAATGGGTGGTGGTTTTACTTGGGGTGCTGCCCTTTTTAGAATGTAAACCAATATAATATATTACTATTTAAGGTTATTAAAAAATACTTAAATAAAATATAAATATTCAAAAAAACATTAAAATTTAACAACTGATAGCTATATATCAGTTGTTTTTTTATATTTTTATCATTTTGCTTATTTAAAGAATTTTATTTTAAGTAAGGAAACTATGATTTTTCTCAAAATTTTTCCACACACAACCATAACATGTATTTACAATTAATTATTGTAATAATATAATTGCTTTGTATAAAAAAACAACTAATAATAAGATAATAAAAATAAAAGGATTATACCCATGAGAGCAAGGAATCAAAAATTAACCCAAACTAACCTTAGAGTGTTATTAAAAGAAAAAGGTTTTACTCAAACTAGTTTAGCAGATGCTTTAGGAATAACCTATCAACAAGTGCAAAAGTATTGTAGCGGACAAAATGAAATGTCTTTAAAAACGATGCTAGAAACATGTAAATACTTAAATGTTAATCCTGTAGATATATATCCAGAGATAGAATTGTATGATAAAGGATTCTTTGTTCCAAAGACTAAACAATCTTTAATTTCACAAGAAGTAGAAAATTTAGAAGATATAGCAACAACTACTGGTAAAAAAAATATTACTATCAACAATAACACCACTAACCATATTTATAAATCTAACTTTTTTGAAAACTTCTTTAGCAACATTAGATTACTAGATGTTAATTCCAAAGGAGCTTTGCTATTTAAAATAGCTGTATCTATTATTATTTTAAATTATATTTTATACTTAGGATTTCGTACATTTGGATTCAGTTATGCTCCTTTTATTGGTGGCAACGACCATTTAGGTCAATTAATGTGGGATCGGATTATATTTACCTACCCAATGAGCTTTATTTTACCTCTTTTAATTAGGCATTGGTTAGTTTATATACTACCATTAATTACTTTTGGTAGTATACTTAGAAGAGTTTTTGATATTATAGGTCTAACTGAATTTGCAGCATTAACTCCCGATTATTTATGGTATCTTAAAACATTTATAGCTTTGATTTTAACTCTTATTTATGCTTGGATTGTTAAAACCTACTTAAGAAAACCTACAAACACCAAAACTGCTTAATCTTTTTAACTAAAAACATAACTAAAGAGTCTTCAATAGAAGGCTCTTTAGAAGCACTATAAAAAACAAAGATTTAACTCTTTATATTAATAATGATACAACATTGAATAATTATTAGTTTTTTGCCATAAATTAATTGTACTCATTAAGAGAAATAACCACTGCACTTTTATTATTTTTAGTAAGATTATAGTTTCTTCATTATCTCCTACATCATCTATTACTGTAGCTAGGTTTTCTCTTGTTTTACTATAATTTAATACTTTCTAAATATAAAAGGAATTTCAATGTTTAAGTTATTTTTACTTAAAACTTACTAGTCTATATTAGGCAATTGAACTCTTAGCCAAAAGAACAGAACATTTCCGGAATTCCGACCAAGTAGTGGGATATAAGTCCCCTGAATTGTAAATGCTCTGTATCCGATTGAGGCTATCGGTAAAATTATTGGTGCAGGTATCCAACTCCAATTTTCTCTTGTAGTGATTGCCACTGTATAACCTAACCCCGTACGAAAATTTTCACTTCCTTCTATTGGTTTCCAGATATGTTCCCAGCCATAACCAATTATAGGTTTAGGACCACCATGAGATTCTAAAAAAACCATCCCATAAATCCCATTCCAATTTTTTTCAGTAAAACGAGATTTACCAAAGCCTGCTCCCCAAGGCATTTCGTTATACTCTCTTATTTTATCTCTATCGTAAGATAAACGAGAATGCCATGTTAAAAATGGAATATATAAATCTTTTTGCGGAGAATGCCAAGTTTCTTTCATATCATCAAAAGTATTAGTAAAAAAATTCGCCTGTAATGGTGAATACCATAGGAAAATACATAGAAGTATAAGAATTGGTTTCATAATCTTTTATTCTTTATTATTATATAATATACTTAACACATCGTTTTTATAGTATCATATAAAAATAAAAACTTCAATTATAAGTAGCCATTTATTATTTTATTTTTAAACAATTTATAGTTTTTCTTTAAAAAGTGATTTCTTTCTTTATAATTATCTATTATGTTTTTAATAATTTTTACTCAAATACCTTTTCTACCTCTTCCCAAGCCTTACTAAATTCTTCATTTTTAAACACCTCAGCTAGACCTGTGATTTGTTTTAATCTTAGTATCTCATTTTTATCCATACCGATATTTTTTTCTATCCAAGAATCCGAACGTCCACTTTTGATTAAAATCTTCATTATCTCGCTCATACCGTCTACAGTATGAACTCCCCTCGCCCGATTATGCCTTATGGTAGAGGCTATTCTATCTTCAATTTCCTTTTCAATAACCACAATAGGCAACTGCTTTAGTTTTAATTTTTTACCGATGGTATACCTATGAAAACCATCCACGATAATGTAGGTATCTTTTTCTTTATCGTGATAGCATACAATTGGTTGAGTATAACCATCTTCAATAATTGACCTCTCAAGTAGCTTCATCTCTGGGGTAGCTACCTTATTTGGATTGTAATCATTAGCTACTATTTTAGTAATATTAACTAACTTAACACTTAAAACTGGGAATTTTACTTCCATTATAAGCCAACTCCATTTTTTTATTATTGTTGCTTTTTATTATTTTTTTAAAAATATCTTCTTTATTCATGCCAAAGCCAATTATCCTACCAGAGTAATCATTTTTAAGGATAGCTATAGCAAACCTTTTCCAACTTGGTACTTCCCACGAGGCTATAAAATCAATACTATCGGGATACTCTTCAATAATTATCCTTGTAGAATTGCTAACTCTGGCATACGGAGAGATTCCATTTTTTTTAATTTTAATATTATGATTTTTAAGCTCTTCTATAATTTCTTCTCTTAATCCTCCTCCTTTTTCCTTCCAAAACTTAATAGATGTTTTAAACATCCTAATATAATTATCTCGTATATCTGTTGGTAAAGTAGTTAAAAGAAACTTAGTATATTGCTTCCATGTATAACCCTTAGGCAATTGAAAATCTCTGCCAAAAGCCTTTGTATTAGAGTAGATTACTCCAAAATTAATACCCTCTGCCCTTAGCAAAAGTTTTTGCCAAATATCTGGAGCTATCACCCTATATGTATTTATAGCCTTTTGCCCCTGATCTAAAAAAGGACTAGCTACCCTCATATCGTCTAGTGGCACACCGCTTTGAAATAGTAAATCGTACAACTTATTATAATCAAAATTTAATTTATTATTAGCTATCCAAATATCTCTTGTTTCCCAATCAAATATTGGCTTAGCATTATAGATATTATCTTCAGTTTCGGCAATCCATTTTTTATTTTTATAGTAATTTTTTATATTAACTACAGCATTGTATCTACTTAAACTTTCATCGGCTCTTAATCCTGTTAAGGATATAGTTTTATTAGCATTTTTATGTTTATGCAACCATTTTGAAAAATATTTATAATGCTCTTTATCGGTTAGTCGCTTATTTAATTTAAAGGGATTCTCTTTGTAGATATAAGGCATAGCTGGATAGTTTCTCATCCAAACATCTTTTTTTGTTTTATCCCAAGTTATCCAAAAAGGCTTATGGATAGAAAATGAATTCCTTAAAACCAGCTCAACACAAAAATAATATGGATCCATAAAATCCATATTATTTTTAAGCATTCGTTCTATAAATTCTATAGTTTGGGGGAATTGTGCTTCCATATCTTGAATAAAAACACCTATTTTTTTATTAATCCTATGCTCTTTCATAAAATTAATCACTAAATTTAGCAATAATCCGCTGTCTTTACCACCACTAAAAGATACATAAATATTATCAAATTCTTCAAATATATACTTTAACCTTTCTTGCACCGCCTCGTAAACATTAATATTCAGGTATTTTTTCATTTGCTTTTCTAAATTTTTTACCTTTTATTACATTTTACAATATCTTAAACTATAAATAATAAATTACAACACAATTCTAAGATGTATTGGATAAAAACACTTAAGAGTTAAAAAGAATAAAGCCAGCTAAGATAATGCAATATCTTGTAATTTTACCTAAGGCAATAAAGAAAATACACCAAAAAGTTGAAAGTTTAAGCCAACCAGCTATCAAAGGTAAAGCATCACCAATTATGGGAACAAACGAAAAAAATAAAAGCGGTGAACCATATTTTTTAACATATTCTACATATTTTGTTGAGAATTTTTGAGAGGGAATAAAATAGGTAATTAAATATGAACTCATGCTACCCAGTGTATTAGCAAAACTAACAACACATAAGGCAATAAACCAGCTATTAGGATAATAATTTAAGTATAATAAAAAAGCTACTTCCGAATTACCAGGCAAGATAGTTGCCGATGTAAACCCAGAAACAGCTAATAAAAATAACGACCAGAGCATATTAATAAAGAATGTAATTATTTGTTATTACTATTAATAATATACAAAAAATAGATATTCTCAATAAAATAAAAAAGTATTTCTATTTAAATTAAAAGCAATTCCCTCATTTTGTCTTTATATTAAGTTAATCATTTACAAAACTCAATATGTATCTTACAATTGCCACATATTTTTTTGCCGTCTTAATATTCATATAAAAATTGGAGTATATTATGAAAATAAAGAATATACTATTAGTTTGTTGTTATTATCTCTTTCAGCCTGTGCTGGTAATTATAAATTTCAATCATATCAGTGTGATAAAAATCCTGATATTGTATACATAATTGGTTTTAATAATAAACAAGCAAAATTATCTCAAAGTACATCAAAAATTCATTTTGATATGAAGCCAATTCCTTATGTAGGTGATGGTAAATACTCCACCCCTCCTTTTGATGATGCAGCTAAAGAAACTATTAGAAAAAATATGTGGAATACTGAATCTGGTCCTTTAAGATTCCAAAACAATCCTCATCGTGAAGAATTGATAAAAAAATATAAAGAAGCTCATGAAATAGAACTTGATACAACAAGAAGACAGCAATTAAGAGAAGAATATTATGAAATGTTAGAATTATATCCTAATCCTCCTCTTACTAGAGAACAAGAAGAACTTATTTCTAAAAAAATTGATGAAACTATATCTCAACGTGAAAAAATAAAACCTATAATAATTCAAAAAAATTCTGATGAGACTATTACTTTTAGCGATGGAAATGGTAGAGTACAAATATGTTCATTAATAAAAAGAGAGAGATAATAAAAAGAGTTATAAAATCATAATAAATATAAACTATTATGATTTTATAACTAAATTCTCTTTTCTTTATTTACTTAATAATTTACTAGCAGCAATCGCCACCATTTTAGTAGCATTAATTAAAGAGGCTTCATCAATATCAAAGCGATGATCATGATGTTGAGCTGGTAAGTTTGTACCAATCATCATATAAGCAGCTTGCCCGCCTTTTTCTTGAACTCTTTCCATAAAGCTAGAGAAATCTTCACTTGCTCCAAAACTTACATGGTCTAAAATATGATTAAATAAATTAGTTGATTTCGCAATATCTCCTAATAAACTTGTAAGCTCTGCTGAATTCTGCCCTGCACTTGCTCCACCCATTTCAGTAGTCTCTACAGATACATCGTGCATCATGGCTGCAGCTTTAATCATTCTATGAGTTTCAGCTTTCATAAATTCATTAATACTACTAGTTGTACCACGAGTTTCTATTTGGATAGTGGCTTTATCAGCGATAATATTTCTACTGCTACCACCATTAAATACTCCAACATTGATTCTTGAAGCCCCAGCTCCATGACGAGAAATAGCATGTAAATTTATCGTAGCACATGCAGCTGCTAAAACTGCATTCTTACCTTCTTCTGGGAATGCACCAGCATGGCTTGGTTTACCTGTAAAAGTTGCATCTATTTTAGAAGTTGCTAGAAAATCTGTGATATTACAAGCAAACATTCCAGTTTTATTAGTTTTAAAGCCAAAATGGAATCCTAATAGATAATTAACATCATCTACAATGCCTTTGCTAACCATTGCATTAGCACCTTTAACCCCTTCTTCGCCTGGTTGGAATATTAATTTAATCGTTCCACTTAGCTCATCTTTAAGATTAGCAAAAATTTCAGCGATAGCTAAACCAACCGAAGTATGACCATCATGTCCACATGCATGCATAACACCAGTATTTGCAGAAGCAAATTTATTCGCAGTAGGAAAATGTTTATCATCATTAGCTTCAAGGATATTTAAAGCATCCATATCAAATCTTAAAGCTACAGTATTACCAGGTTTGCTGAATTTTAAAATCCCTACAACTCCAGTTTTCCCACCATCCATTTTTTTAACTAATTCTGCATTAGCACCTTGATCTATGGCTCTTTGCTGATGCTTAGCTAAAGCCTCTTTAGATGGCACTCCCATCATAGCTTTTTCTTCAATCGCCTCACTTCCCATTAGCACTTCATAACCTAATCTTTTAAGTTCTGTTGCTACAGTTGCAGCCGTACGGAATTCCGTCCAAGCTACCTCAGGATACATATGCAAATCACGACGACAAGCAATAGTTTTTTCATTAAGTTTTTCTGCTAAAGCATTAATATCTTGTTCTAATTTATTACTCATGTGAACCTCCTTAAATTAAAGTAGAGTTATCATTACAATAATAGTAGCTACCACTGTAGGTATAGCATTTCTTTTAGCTAATTCTATTGGATTAACTCCAGCAATTTTAGCACAAATAATAGCTGAACCAGCTACCGGCGACATACAACGACCAAGACCAGCAGCAATTTGTGCCATTGATCCTAACTCAATAGTCCCCAAACCAAAATCTGCAGCATTTGGAGTTATTGCCGCATTAAAAGCAAGAGCAGCCGCATTTCCAGAGCCAGATATAGCTCCAAAAATAAATGGACCAGCAGCTGAAGCAATTTTAGCAATATGTTCTGAAGATTTCATAATTCCAATTAAAGCCTTAGTTAAACCGATAGCTTCCATTCCGTAGGTAAAAATTGCAGCAGCAGCAATAAGACCAACAATATCAGTCATCCCATCGCCCATACCTTTAAAGAACTTTTTAGTATTATCGGTAATATCTTTACGAACTACCACAAATCCTAGCATAACCCCAATAAGCATTGCTTGTGGCACGGTAATTTCAGGAATTAAATTAAATTGTTTACTACTAACAATTAATAAAGCAATTGGCACAACAGGTACGATTGCTTTTAAAGGATTTACTTTAAAGTTTTCAGCTTCTTCACCTTCTGTAGCATTGTTTTTACTAGGAGCTTCTTTTCTAATGTAAGCAATGATTGCTAAAATAATAGCAGCCACAATAGCTGCAATAAATACTTGCTTAGCAAAAGTAGCAATTACAGTCATTACATCTACACCAGCAATTTGAGCCACTTGCGGATTAAACATTAACCCTGGTG